>JBAUUA010001232.1:0-3555 GCA_049582465.1 Bradyrhizobium sp.
CCGAACGACAAGGTTCGCATCCTGACCGCCAATGTCGGCGGCTCCTTCGGCATGAAGAACATGAACTACCCGGAATACACCTGCATCGCCCATGCCGCCAAGGTGCTGGGCCGTCCGGTGAAGTGGACCGATGAGCGCTCGACCAGTTTCCTGTCCGACAGCCAGGGCCGCGCGCAGATCATGCATGCCGAACTCGGGCTCGATTCCGAGGGCAAGTTCCTCGCCGTGCGCCTCAAGGGCTATGGCAATCTCGGCGCCTACATCACCGGCGTGGCGCCGGGCCCGCTGTCGCTCAACACCGGCAAGAACCTCGCCAGCGTCTACCGCACGCCGCTGCTCGGCGTCGACATCAAGACGGTGCTGACCAATACCACGCTGATGGGCGCCTATCGCGGCGCCGGCCGTCCCGAGGCCAATTATTACATGGAGCGGCTGATCGATCGCGCCGCCGACGAAATGGGCATCAGCCGGCTGACGTTGCGCAAACGCAATTTCATCAAGCCGGCGCAGCTGCCGTTTCCGGCAGCATCCGGCGTCACCTACGACAGCGGCGACTTCCAGGGCGTCTTCAGCAAGGCGCTGGAGATGTCCGATCACGCCAACTTCGCGAAACGGAAGAAGGAAAGCCGGAAGAACGGCAGACTGCGCGGCATCGCCGTCGGCTGCTATCTCGAGGTCACCGCACCCCCGAGCGGCGAGCTCGGCAAGATCACCTTCGAGCCGGACGGATCGGTGAAGTTGACCACCGGCACGCTCGATTACGGCCAGGGCCACGCTACCCCGTTCGCGCAGGTGCTTTCCGCCCAACTTGGCGTTCCCTTCGAGAAGATCACGCTCGAACAGGGCGACAGCGATCTCGTACGCTTCGGCAACGGCACCGGCGGCTCGCGCTCGATCACCGCGACGGGTCAGGCGATCGTCGAATCCGCGGCGCTGGTCGTCGAAAACGGCAAGAAGGCCGCCGCGCATCTGCTGGAGGCCGCCGAGGGCGATATCGAGTTCGCCAATGGCCGCTTCACCATCGCCGGCACCGACCGCAGCATCGGCATCATGGAGCTGGCGCAGCGGCTCCGCGACGGGAAGGTGCCCGAGGGCGTTCCGTCATCGCTCGACGTCGACCACGCCACCAAGGATACGCCGTCGACCTTTCCCAATGGCTGCCATGTCGCCGAAGTCGAGATCGATCCCGAGACCGGGGTGACGCGGATCGTGCGTTACACCGGGATCAGCGACTTCGGCACCATCGTCAACCCGATGATCGTCGCCGGCCAGTTGCACGGCGGGGTCGCCCAAGGCATCGGCCAGGCGCTGATGGAGCAAGTCAGCTATGACGGAAGCGGCCAGCCGATCACCGGCTCGTTCATGGACTATGCGCTGCCGCGTGCGGAAGATATTCCGCTGATGGAAACCGGCGACCATCCCTCGCCCGCCAAATCCAACGCGTTGGGCACCAAGGGCTGCGGCGAAGCCGGCTGCGCCGGCAGCCTCGTCTGCATCGTCAACGCGGTCCTCGACGCGCTGTCCGAATATGGCGTTACGCAGATTGACATGCCGCTGACACCGGAACGGGTGTGGCGCGCGATTCAGGATGGGAAGAAGAAGGTGGCGTGAAGCTCGGCCTCTGTTCTTCTCCCTCGCCCCGCTCTTCGCGGGGAGAGGGTCGGGGTGAGGGGCTGTCTCCACGGACCAGACTCGCGGAGAGTCCCCCTCACCCGACGCTTCGCGTCGACCTCTCCCCGCAAGCGGGGCGAGGTCAGAAAGATCCTACGCGGCCGCCTGCTCGCGCGGCTGGTAGATCGCGATGTGCTGGCAGTGCGCCAGTGGCGTCGTGCCGTTGGCGACCACGAGCGCGTCGAGCTCGACGAAGCGGTGGCCCTTCTTTTCGTAATTGCCGGTCACCTTCGCGCGTGCGGTGATCTCGTCGCCGGCTTTCCCCGCCGCGAGAAGCTGCATCTTGCTGCCGACGTGAATCCACGGCCCCAGGATGGCGTTGTCGACCAGCACCTTGTTCATCACCCGCTGCAACTGACCGGGATGGCCGAGCCCTTCGCGCGCGTAGATCGGATCGCGTTCGCGCACGTCGGTCAGATATTCGGTCGCGGCTTCGCCGGCCCAAGCGCGCGGCACGGCGCCGAGCCACTTGCCGAGCTGATAGGAAGCCTCATTGACCGGCCTGCGCTCGGCGACCGCGGCGACCTCGGCATAATCCGCAAGCGAGATCGACGGCGCCGAGGCGGGCAGCGAGGCGGTGCCGGTGGCGCAGAGTTGGCCGCGGCTTTCGACCTCGATGGTGAGCACCCCACCGCTCTCCGTAGCCGTCACGTCGGCGATCTCACCGTCATAGACCGGCTTCACAAAACGCGCCTCGATCAGCCCGCGCTCCAGGAAGGAACGGCCCCATCTGGCCACCGGCAGGTGCATCATGTAGGCCATGACGTCCACCCCCGGCACCAGCCCGCCGGAAAAGCCGAACCGTTTTGCCACGGTGTCGTCATGCATCTTGTTTTCGGAGAGTTTTGCCGTGTTGTAGGCCTCGACGCGGTAGGTTTCGAGCCGCTGGGTCATATCCCCGGTTTTCCCTGATTTTTGTCACCTTTGGCGGCCATAATGGTACGCGAACAAACACCGGTGGCAAGCAGGTTCCGGCCCGCGTTTTGCTCGCAATTCGCCGTGCGTTAGGGTACCACCCGCCTCCGGGGAGCGCGCGGCCAGCGTACCCCGGCCTTAACCCAACCGATGAAATGAATTTGAACGCCACCCGCATCTATGTCGACGCCGACGCCTGCCCGGTCAAAGACGAGATCTACCGCGTCGCCGCGCGCCATGGCCTGCCCGTCAGCGTGGTCGCAGGCAACTTCATCCGGGTGCCACCGGATCCCCTGATCGAGCGGATCGCGGCCGGCGCCGGGATGGACGCCGCCGACGACTGGATCGCGGAACGCGCCGGCAAGGGCGATATCGTCATCACGTCAGATATTCCCTTGGCCAGCCGCTGCGTGAAGGCGGGCGCCGAGGTGATCGCGCCGAACGGCAAGCCGTTCACCGAACAATCGATCGGCATGACGCTTGCGGTCCGCAATCTCATGACCGATCTGCGTTCCTCCGGCGAAGTCACCGGCGGCCCGAAATCCTACTCGCCGCGCGACCGCTCGGCGTTCCTGTCGGCGCTCGACCAGACCATCCGCCGCATCCAGCGCCAGCGCGCCACTCAGCCTGCGCCTAACCAGAATTGAATCGAGAGCCATGGCGCCCCCGCTGATCCAGTTGAAAGACATCAAGTTGACGTTTGGCGGCACGCCGTTGTTGTCGGGCGTCGAATTGTCGGTGTCGGCGGGCGAGCGCGTCTGCCTGATCGGCCGCAACGGCTCCGGAAAGTCGACGCTGCTGAAGATCGCGGCCGGCCTGGTGCAGCCCGACAGCGGCAGCCGGTTCGTGCAGCCGGGCGCGACCATCCGCTATCTGCCGCAGGAGCCGGATTTTTCAGGGTTCGCCACCACGCTCGCCTATGTCGAGGCGGGTCTTGCGCCCGGCGACGACCATTATCAGGCCACCTAC
>JBAUUA010001233.1:0-4408 GCA_049582465.1 Bradyrhizobium sp.
CCTTGCAGACATCGCAGGTGACGTAGACGTCGGGCAGAAAGTGCATCTCGATCTTGATGACGCCGTCGCCCGGGCAGGCCTCGCAGCGGCCGCCCTTGACGTTGAAGGAGAACCGGCCGGGCTCGTAGCCGCGCGCTTTCGCCTCGGGGAGGCCCGCGAACCATTCGCGGATCGGCGTGAACGCGCCGGTATAGGTCGCGGGGTTCGAGCGCGGGGTGCGGCCGATCGGCGACTGGTCGATGTCGATGATCTTGTCGATATGCTCCAGCCCCTCGATGCGGTCGTGCGGGGCGGCGCCTTCGCTGGCGTTGTTGAGTTTTCGCGCGATGGCGCGATAGAGCGTGTCGATCAGCAGCGTCGACTTGCCGCCGCCGGAGACCCCGGTGACACAGGTGAACAGCCCCAGCGGGATCTCCGCCGAGACGTTCTTCAGATTGTTGCCGCGGGCGTTGATCACCTTGATGGTGCGGCGATGGTTCGGCGGCCGCCGCTCGGGGATCGCCACCGACAATTCGCCGGTGAGGTATTTGCCGGTCAGCGAGTTCGGATTGTTCATGATGTCCGCGGGCGTGCCCTGGGCGACGATGTTGCCGCCATGGACGCCGGCGCCGGGACCCACGTCGACGACATAATCGGCCAGCCGAATGGCGTCCTCGTCATGCTCGACCACGATCACGGTATTGCCGAGGTCGCGCAGCCGCTTCAGCGTCTCCAACAGCCGCGCATTGTCGCGCTGGTGCAGGCCGATCGAGGGCTCGTCCAGCACATAGAGCACGCCGGTCAGGCCGGAGCCGATCTGCGAGGCCAGCCGGATGCGCTGGCTCTCGCCGCCCGACAGGGTGCCGGAGGCGCGCGCCAGGGTCAGGTAGTTCAGGCCGACATCGAGCAGGAACGACAGCCGCTCGCGGATTTCCTTGAGGATGCGCGCGGCGATCTCGTTCTGCTGCTTGTTGAGGGCCGCCGGCACGGTCTCGAACCATTCGCCGGCACGGCGCACGGAAAGCTCCGAGATCTCGCCGATATGCTTGCCGCCGATCTTGACGCACAACGCCTCCGGCTTGAGCCGGTAACCGTGGCAGGCTTCGCAGGGAATGTCGGAGAAATATTTTGCCAGTTCCTCGCGCGCCCACTCGCTCTCGGTCTCGCGATAGCGGCGGTTGATGTTGGTGATGACGCCCTCGAACGGCTTCTTGGTATCGTAGGAGCGCACGCCGTCTTCATAGGAGAATTTGATCTCGTCGTCGCCGGAACCGTGCAGGATGGCGTTCTGCGTCTTCTTCGGCAGGTCCTTCCACTTGGTGTCGAGCGTGAACTTGTAGAACTTTGCGAGCGAGGTCAGGGTCTGGACGTAATAGGGCGAGGACGATTTCGCCCACGGCGCGATTGCGCCCTTGCGCAGGGTCAGTTCCTTGTCGGGAATCACCAAATCTTCGTCGATATGCTGCTCGATGCCGAGACCGCCGCAGGCCGGGCAGGCGCCGTAGGGGTTGTTGAAAGAGAAGAGTCTGGGCTCGATCTCCGGAATCGTGAAGCCGGAAACCGGGCAGGCGAATTTTTCCGAGAACAGGATCCGCTCCGGCCCGCTCTTGTCGTGGATCTTGGCGGTCTTCTTGTCCGACTTCTTTTCGTCGGCCTTTTTGTCGCCGCCGCTGGCTGCCGGCGCATCGGCATATTCGATCACCGCGAGCCCCTCGGCGAGCTTCAGCGCGGTCTCAAAACTTTCCGCCAGCCGCTGGCCGATATCGGGCCGCACTACGATGCGGTCGACTACGACATCGATGTCGTGCGGGAATTTCTTGTCGAGGGTCGGCGCTTCCGCGAGTTCGTAGAAGGTGCCGTCGATCTTGACCCGCTGGAATCCCTTCTTGAGGTATTCGGCGAGTTCCTTGCGGTATTCGCCCTTGCGGCCGCGCACGACCGGCGCCAGCAGATAGAGCCTGGTGCCCTCGGGCAGCGCCAGCACGCGGTCGACCATCTGCGAGACGATCTGGCTTTCGATCGGCAGGCCGGTGGCGGGCGAATAGGGCACGCCGACGCGCGCCCACAATAGCCGCATGTAGTCGTAGATCTCGGTGACGGTGCCGACGGTCGAGCGCGGGTTCTTCGAGGTTGTCTTCTGCTCGATGGAGATCGCCGGAGAGAGGCCGTCGATCTGGTCGACGTCCGGCTTCTGCATCATCTCCAGGAACTGGCGCGCATAGGCCGACAGCGACTCGACGTAGCGCCGCTGCCCCTCGGCATAGATGGTGTCGAAGGCGAGCGAGGATTTGCCCGAGCCGGAAAGGCCCGTGAACACGACGAGCCTGTCGCGCGGGATTTCGAGGTCGACGTTCTTGAGATTGTGCTCGCGCGCGCCGCGAATGGTAATGGCGCGCGTGCCGGAGCCGGCGTTCTGTTGGCGCTTCGCCCTGATCACTTCATCCATATCGGCATTTCCAGGCGCTTGAATCGCGCTGCGTTCAGGCGCGCAGCTCCGCAGGGCAAGGCCGTGGGATCGGACGCCAATGGGTGAACTCGGAACATAGGAAGAACGGTGCGCGATTTCCAGTGCCGCGTTCAAACCATCAACGGTTTGTTGGATCACGCCGTATTTTTACGCAAGACCCGCCGCGTGATGGCGGCAGCAGGCAGCAGCGCTGCCGAAATGCCGGCGGACTGGAACGCAAACAAAAAGGCCGGCGCGAGGCCGGCCTTTCGAGTTCGAGATGCTCAGATCAGGTTGGCATCAGTACTTCGCGAGGATCGGGCCACCAAAGCGGTAGTTCAGGCGGACGAGGCCCATATCGACGTCCTGACGGATGCTTTCCGTTGTGCTGAACGCGCCTGCGGGCGTCGTGAAGCTCACGGTTTTGCGACCGAGGAACATATGGTCGTATTCGACGCCGACCGACCAGTTCGGCGCGAAGCCAAATTCGAGGCCGGCGCCGACCGTGCCACCCCAGCGCGTCTGGTTGGCGCTGTCGTTCAGCACATTGGTCGCAATGACGGTCGTGTTGTACTTGTCGCCGACGACCGCGGCGCCGCCCTTGACGTAGAACAGCGCGTTGTTCCAGGCGTAGCCGACCTGACCGGTGATCAGACCGAACGCGTCGATCTTCGAGGTGTCGCGCAGCAGCGTGTTGGTCAGATTGACGTTCGATCCCTTGAAGTCGGCCCAGTTGCCCTGGCCTTCGACGCCGAACACCCAGCTGCTCGACTGCCAGCGATAACCAATCTGACCACCGACCGTGCCGCCGGTCGCGTCATGGCAACCCTCGGCAGTAGCAAGGGTGCCGGTGATGAGATCCCAGCACTTGTGGCTGGAACCGCCGCCGCCGTTGATACCGATGTAGAAGCCGCTCCAGTCATAGATCGCCTGGACCATCGGGGGAGGCGCCTTGGTGTAGGGGCGGGCGGCCAGATCGGCCGCCGAAGCGGGAGCTGCGGCCATCCCCAGCGCAGCGAGAGCAACGGTACCTAACAAAATCTTCTTCATCATCTTATCTCTCCGGCCTTGTTCGCTTCAGCTTGCTGCTGAAGCGTTTTCGTTGTCCCCAGGACCGCCGAGGCGATCCAGATGATAGCGGGAATGTAACTGATTCAACCGAAAATACCGTCGCCGAAACGCAACACTCAAAAGCGAAGTGAGATTGCCGGAAGTTAATGATTCAATGGAACTTTTGGGAACTTTGGGGAACCTAAAAAAGTTCCAATTCTGCCACAATTCGGGTTCCGCATCGAGGTGCCGCCTACAACCCCTGATATACGCTTGCAAAATCCTTGGCGGCGCTTATTTCCCTTGGAACAAAACTGGAACGTTATGCCGCGGAATGCTATATGTGGATAACCGGGGGATGAGTTCGGGATCAGCCCGCGTGACGGACCGCTGAGCGTATAGGGTCACCCTCAACGTGGTTGAGGTGCCGGCGCGCCAGGCCCATGAGGCGAGCGTACGGCCAGTTTGGTATTTTTGGGAGTGGAGAGCGGCGATGGCGGGAAGCGTGAACAAGGTGATTCTGGTCGGCAACCTCGGCAAGGATCCCGAGATCCGGCGGACGCAGGATGGGCGGCCGATCGCCAATCTGAGCGTGGCGACGTCCGATACCTGGCGCGACAAGGCAACCGGCGAGCGCAAGGAAAAGACGGAGTGGCATCGGGTGGTTATTTTCTCCGAGCCGCTCTGCAAGATCGTCGAGCAGTATCTGAAGAAGGGCGCCAAGGTTCACATCGAAGGCGCGCTGCAGACCCGCAAATGGACCGACCAGGCGGGTGTCGAGAAATACTCGACCGAAGTGGTGCTGCAGGGCTTCAACTCGGTGCTGACCATGCTCGACGGCCGCAGCGGCGCCGGCGGCAGCAGTTTCGGCCCCGACGATTCCAGCGGCGATTTCGGCTCCGGCGGCCCGTCGGTGGCGCCCCCGCGCCGCGC
>JBAUUA010001234.1:0-6874 GCA_049582465.1 Bradyrhizobium sp.
ACAAGAAAGCGGGCCGAAGGCTCGAAACGAACGAGGGGGAGGACAGCAGTGACAAGCGTAGCGCCGGACCGTTGCCGCGCCGGGTGCGCCCGATGACGTCGCAGATCGTGGAGAATGTGCTGCAGGCGCTGGTCGCCGGGCTGCTGGCGGGCGCGATCTACGGCCTGATGTGCCTCGGGCTCGGGCTGATCTTCGGCGTCATGCGCGTCATCAATTTCGCCCAGGGCGACTTCATGATGCTCGGCATGTACGCGGCCTACTACCTGTTCCTGTCGGCCGGCATCCAGGGCACCTTCGGTAACGTCATTGGGCCCTATGTGGCGATCCTGCTGTCCGGCCCGCTGTTGTTCCTGTTCGGCTATTGCATTCACCGCTTCCTGATCTCCCGGGTCACCGGCCGACGAACCGCGAAGCTGGAAGGCGAGGGCCACTTCGCGCAGTTGATCCTCACGCTCGGCATCGCACTGGTGCTGCAGAATGGCGGCCTGATCGTGTTCGGTTCGGTACTGGCCTCGATTCGCACGCCGCTGTCGTCCAGCGCCTGGGAAATCGGGCCACTGTGGGGCGATGCCGTCAGCATCTTCGTCAACAAGTCGCGGGGCATCGCCGCCCTGATCTCGGTCGCCGCCATGATCGCCCTCGCAGCCCTGATCACGCGCACGCGCCTGGGCAAGGCGCTGCGGGCCTCCGCCGACAATCCGGTGGCGGCGACCTATATGGGCATCGATATCGATCGTTCGTACCGCATCGCGTTCGGTCTCGGCGCCGCGGTCACCGCGGTCGCGGGCGGCCTGCTCGCCACCAACTATCCGTTCCATCCTTACATCGGCATCGACTACGTCATCGTGATGTATGCCGGCGTAGTGCTCGGCGGCATGGGCAGCATCATCGGCGCGTTCTGGGGCGGCATGACCATCGGGCTCGTCCAGCAGCTCTCGACGCTGGTGCTGCCGACCCAGTTGCAGAACGCCGCGATCTTCGTGGTGTTCCTGCTGATCATTTTCCTGCGTCCCCAGGGTTTCTTCGGCCACGTGGTGGAGAGAACCTGATGCGATCCCTGGTGCCGATCCTGGTGGCTGCGTTGATCTACGCCTGCCTCACGCTGCTCGTGACCAATTCCTACTACCAGCTGATGCTGACGCTGGTGCTGGTGTGGGCGAGCTTCGGCCTGTCATGGAACATCCTGTCCGGCTACACCGGCCTGGTGTCCTTCGGACACGCCGCCTTCTTCGGGCTCGGCGCCTATACCACAGCGCTCGGCCAGCTCTACTTCGACCTCACGCCGTGGCTGCTGATCCCGATCGCGGCGGTGATCGGCGGGGTGTCGGGCCTCTTGGTCGGTTTTCCGACTTTCCGTCTGCGCGGCCACTACTTCGCGCTGGCGATGCTGGCCTACCCGCTGGCGATGCTCTACGTGTTCGAGTGGCTCGGCTACCAGGAGCTGACGCTGCCGATCAAGCGCGACGCGCCGTTCGCCTACATGCAGTTTTCCGATCCGCGGCTCTACACCCTGGTCGCGCTCGCCATGTTGCTCGCAGTCGTGCTCATCACCCGCGCGGTCGAGCGGTCGCGGTTCGGCATGGCGCTGCTCGCGATCAAGCAGAACGAGGCGGCGGCGGAGGCCGCGGGCATCAATGCCCTGGCGTGGAAGCTGCGCTCCATCGCGCTGTCGGGTGCGATCGCCGGCGCGGTCGGCGCATTCTATGCCGTGGTACTGCTGGTGGTCACGCCGCCCTCGGTGTTCGGCATGCTGGTCTCGGCGCAGGCCCTGACGGTGTCGATGTTCGGCGGCGTCGGCACGGTGTGGGGGCCGCTGATCGGCGCCGCCGTGCTGATCCCGGTTGGCGAGATCCTCAACGCCGAACTGGGCGCGCGGCTTCCCGGCATCCAGGGCGTGATCTACGGCGTCGCCATCATCGTCGTCATCCTCGTCGCACCCGAGGGCATGTTCTGGACGCTGCGCGATCGCTTCAAGCGCGCGCCGGCACCGGCGGCGATGTCGCC
This sequence comes from Bradyrhizobium sp., assembly GCA_049582465.1. Taxonomy (GTDB): domain Bacteria; phylum Pseudomonadota; class Alphaproteobacteria; order Rhizobiales; family Xanthobacteraceae; genus Bradyrhizobium. Next base: position 2,005 of record JBAUUA010001234.1, read on the forward strand.
GCAAGTGCCGGCACCGGACGCCTCGCTCGCGCCGGCCGAGACGCATCCCGCCACCTGGCGCGCGCCATCCGGCGAGGTACTGCTGTCGGTCAAGGGCCTGTCGAAGTCGTTCGGCGGCCTCAATGCGGTGCAGAACGTCAGCTTCGACGTGCACCGTGGCATGATCCTCGGCATCATCGGGCCCAACGGCGCCGGCAAGACCACCCTGTTCAACCTGCTCAATGGCTTCCTGCCGCCCAACGCGGGCGAGGTGATTTTCGACGGCCGCAACATGGTCGGTTGCCGGCCGCACGTGCTGTGCGAGGCGGGAGTCGGCCGCACCTTCCAGATCATGCGGCCGTTCCCGCGGATGTCGGTGCGCGACAATGTCCGCGTCGGCGCCTATGTGCACGCGAAGGGTGAGGAAGACGCGCGGCACCTCGCCGACGATGCGGTCAATCGCGTCGGTCTCGGTCGGGTCGCCGGCAAGGTGGCGGCCGAGCTCACCACCAAGGAACTGCGGCTGATGGAGATCGCCCGCGCGCTGGCGGGCAAGCCCCGCCTGTTGCTGCTCGACGAGACCCTTGCGGGTCTCGGCCATGGCGAGGCCGACGAGGTCACCGCCGTGGTGCAGCGGCTGGCGCGGGAGGGCATGACCGTGGTGATCATCGAGCACACCATGCAGTCCATGGTCCGTCTCGTCGACCGCTTCCTGGTGCTCGACCACGGTGCGGTGCTGGCCGACGGCGAGCCGCAGCAGGTCACCCGCGATCCGCGCGTCATCGAGGCCTATCTCGGCAAGAAATGGGTGGCCCATGCTCAAGCTTGAGGGGATTTGCGCCGGCTACTCGGTGCTGCCGGTGCTGAACGACGTGTCGCTCACCGTCGAGGCCGGGCAATTTGTCGCGATTGTAGGACCGAACGGCGCCGGCAAGACCACATTGTTCAAGACGATCTCCGGCATTGTGCAGCCGAGCGCCGGTGCCATCCATTTCGAAGGCGTCGACCTCCTGAAGATCCCCGCGGCGGCGCGGCCGCATCTCGGCATCGCCCACGTGCCGGAAGGCCGCCAGGTGTTTCCCTCGCTCTCCGTGATGGAAAACCTGGAGATGGGCGCGTTCACCGAGGCCGGTCGCCGGGCCTGGAAGGACAATATCGATCGCATCTTCACGCTGCTGCCGGTGCTGGCCGAGCGGCGCCACCAGTTCGCCGGCACGCTGTCCGGTGGCGAGCAGCAGATGGTGGCGATCGGGCGTGGACTGGCGTCGGCGCCGAAGCTCTTGATGCTCGACGAGCCGTCGATGGGATTGTCGCCGGCGATCGCCGATTTCATTTTCGAAAAGCTGATCGAGATCCGTGCGCAGACCCGACTGACGGTCCTGCTGGTCGAGCAACGCGTCGCCGAGGCGCTGGAATCCGCCGACCACGGCTATGTGCTCGAGGCGGGCCGGGTCGTGCTCGACGGCAACAAGGAGACGCTGCGGGCCGACGATCGCGTCAGGCAGGCCTATCTCGGAATGTAAACCAAGCGAAGCCGCAAGAAGCGGTTCAACCGGAGGAAACGCAATGACCCAACGCATGACATCACTCAATCGGCGCACCCTGCTGGGCGGCGCCGCCGCCATCGGACTGACCGGGATAGCGCGCGCGCAGGCCCCGGCCAACGTCAAGGTCGGGCTGATCGTGCCGCTGTCGGGCCTCTACGCGCGGCCCGGCGCCGTGATGAAGATGGGCGCCGAACTCGGCATCGCCGACGTCAACGCCGCCGGCGGCATCAAGGCGCTCGGCGGCGCCAAACTCGAACTGGTGACGCTCGACTGCGGCGACACCGTCGAGAAGGCCAAGAACGCGGCGCAGCGCATGGTCGCCCAGGAGACGGACCTCGTCGCAGCGACCGGCTCCTATCTCAGCTCGTTCACGCTCGCGGTCAGCGAAGTCACCGAGCGCGCCGGCCTGCCGCTGTTGACGCTGTCCTATTCCGATCTGCTGACCGACCGTGGCTTCCGCCATATCTTCCAGACCGCGGCGACCGCGGGATCGCAGTCCGAACAGGGCCTGCCGCAACTGATGGAGCTGGCCGAGGCCGCCTCCGGCAAGAGGCCGAAGACCGTCGCCATCGCGATGGACAACACGGCGACCTCGATTGCGACCGCCAAGGCGCTCAAGGAAAAGCTGTTCCCGAAACTTGGGCTGCAGCTCGTCATGGACGAGGTGTGGACGCCGCCGCTGGCGGACGCGACCCCGATCATCCAGCAGGTCCGCTCGACCCGCCCGGACCTGTTCCTGTTCATGCCGAACGCGATTTCCGATGCGAAGCTGGGGCTCGAGAAAATGAACGAGTTCGGTCTCGGTCAGGGCCGCATCCCCACCATCTCCTTCAGCATCACCATTGCCGAACCGGACATGCTGCAGAGCGTTACGCCGGAAGTGGTGCAGGGCATCATGACCATCGTCGCTAACTGGGGCGTGAAGGGGCAGGAGAAGCTGCTCGCCGACGTGAAGGCGAAATACAAGGAGCCGTGGATGACCCAGAACGTGGTCTCCACCTATGGCGACATGTGGCTGATCAAGGAAGCGCTGGAAAAGGCCGGCAAGGCCGACCGCGCCGCGGTGTCGGACGCGCTGCACGCGCTCGATGCGGGGCCGGCCAAATATTATCCCGGCGGAATCCTCAAGTTCGACGAAAAAGGCCGCCGGGTCGGGGCGGGCGTCGTCATCGTGCAATGGCAGAACGGCGTGCCGGTCACCGTCTACCCGAAGGATCTCGCCGTCGCGGCGCCGTTCTGGCCGAAGCGCAGCTGAGCATGATGAGCGACCAAACCCAACAAGAGAGAACGTACCGGAGGGAATCATGACCGACCACACTTCACTTGCGCTGACGCGGCGTACGCTGCTTGCCGCCACCGCGCTCGGCCTTGCTGCGCCGCGCGCGTTCGCGCAAGGCGCCGCGGACGTCAAGATCGGACTGCTGGTGCCGCTGTCCGGGCTCTATGCGCGGCCGGGCGCGGTGATGCGCATGGGCGCCGAAATGGGGGTCGACCACGTCAATTCCGCCGGCGGGGTCAAGGCGCTCGGCGGTGCCAAGCTCAAGCTGGTGGTGATCGATTGCGGCGACACCACCGAGAAGGCCAAGAACGCGGCGCAGCGCATGGTGGCGCAGGAGACCGACCTGGTCGCTGCCAGCGGCGCCTATCTCAGCTCCTTCACCCTTGCGGTGACCGAGGTGACGGAGCGGGCGCAGTTGCCGGTGCTGACCCTGTCCTACTCCGACCTGATCACCGAGCGCGGTTTCAAATACGTGTTTCAGACCTCGGCCACCGCGGCGTCGCAGGCCCGGCAGGCCCTGCCGCTGATCATGAAGCTCGCCGAGAGCGCCTCCGGCAAGCGCCCGAAGACGGTGGCGATCATCGGCGACAACACCGGCGCGTCGGTCGCCTCGGTGAAGCCGATGCGCGAGGGCCTGCTCAAGGAACTCGGTCTCGAGCTCGTGATGGACGAGACCTTCACGCCGCCATTGTCCGACGCGACGCCGCTGGTTCAGAAGGTGCGCGCGGCCAAGCCCGACCTGCTGTTCTTCCTGCCGACGGTGATTTCCGACGGCAAGCTGATCCTGGAAAAAATGAACGAGTTCGGCCTCGGTCAGGGCCGCATTCCCACCATCTCGTTCGGCATCGCCATCGCCGAGCCGGACATTCTGCAGACCATCAGCCCGGAATTGCTGCAAGGCGTGATCACCTGCGTCGGCAGCTGGGCGACCAAGGGGCACGAGGACCTGGTGAAGGAACTCAAGACCCGCTTCAACGAACCCTGGATGACCCAGAACGCAATCTCGACCTATGGCGACATGTGGCTGATCAAGGACGCGCTGGAGAAGGCCGGCAAGGCCGACAAGGTCGCCGTCGCCGACGCGCTGCGGACCATGGATGGCGGGCCGTCCAAATATTATCCCGGCGGCCTGCTCAAGTTCGACGACAAGGGCCGGCGTGTCGATGCCGAAATGACCGTCGTGCAGTGGCAGAAGGGTATCCCCGTCACCGTCTTCCCCCAGAAGCTCGCGGTTGCCGAGCCGTTCTGGCCGAAGCGTTGAAAACCGCCCGCCGCGAGGGGGGACGGCCGTTTGAATCTCAATCCAAGGAAAGAAAATGAGCAAGGAAATCTTCGATCGTGGTCTGGCAATCCGGAAGGACGTGCTCGGCAAGGAATTCGTCGAGAAGTCGTTCGAGAGCGCCGACGACTTCAACATGCCGATGCAGGAGCTGACCACCGAATACTGCTGGGGCTACGTCTGGGGCCGCGACGGCCTGCCGCGCAAGACCCGCAGCATGCTGAATCTCGCGATGCTGAGCGCGCTCAACCGCAACCATGAACTGCGGATGCACCTCAAGGGCGCGCTCAAGAACGGCGTCAGCAAGGATGAGATCCGCGAGATCTTCCTCCAGGTCGCGATCTATTGCGGCGTTCCGGCCGGCGTGGATTCGTTCCGCACGGCGCGCGAGGTATTCGCCCAGGTCGACGCGGAAGCCAAGGGCGGCTGAGCGCCGCGCTCGGGCCATCAAGCGGCCGTTCCGCGCGCGACGCGGCGGAACGGTCTCCCCGGCGGAATTGATCATGCAGCTCAATGTCAAGCAGGCGCATCAACTGGCGGTCCGCGTCATGTCGGCGATCGGGCACGACGCGATCGATGCCGGCCTGATCGCCGATCACCTGATCGATTGCGAACTGCGCGGCCTGAGTTACGGCGGCCTCGCGCGCGCCATCAGCATCGCCGAGCGGATCGCGCGCACCGGCGACCGCCGGCGTCCGATTTCGATCCGGCACGAGACGCCGGTGTCGGCGCAACTCGATGGCGGCGACCACCTCGGCTACATCGTGGCGCATCGCGCCACCGACA
>JBAUUA010001235.1:0-2120 GCA_049582465.1 Bradyrhizobium sp.
GGCATACGCCGACCCAGTCCATGCTGCGCTTTCCCGCGGCAAGCGCCGCGGTCATCGCCTGCGCCGCGAGCGCCACCAGCGACAGCAGGTGCAGGACACTATCGCTCGGAGGCAGACCCCACATCGAAAACCCCGTTTGGACAGATTCTGCAATCTACGCTTGGGGTTCCCTCCTGAACAGAATGAAAGTGGCAGACGTGTTCCGCGAATTGTCCACAGAGAAAGGGTCCTGTTCGCGGAACCTCCGCGGTCATCGGCGGGTTGTCTTGCCGTAATGGAGGAACCCATCATGGCCAACGAACGCACTCCGAACGATCCCTATCGTTCGCCCGACGATCCCTATCGCGCCGAACGCGATGACGAGCTTCGCCGCGCGCAGCGCCTCGACAACGAACTGCAGATGGACCCGGAACTCGCCGAAGGTCCGGCCAGTGGCGGCAAGATCGCGATGTTCGCGGTCGCGGTGGCCGTGATCCTTGGCGCGGTGTTCTACGGTCTGAACAACTCGACGATCAACCAGGCCGGAACGTCGCCCCCGTCTTCGACGGCGCAGAACACACCGGCATCGCCGCCCGCGGCCCCTTCGGGCATGCGTGACGTGACCCCGCGCACCAACACCGCACCCGGCGTGACGACGGGCGCGGCTCCGGCGCGGCCACAGACGCCGCCGGCTTCGGCGCCGACGGGCACGGACCTGAACCGCTCCGGCAATCCGCCGACCACGGACGCGCCGAGCAAGTAACGCGGAATCTGAAGGAAACGATTGCGAACGGGCGGGCATCTTTGCCCGCCTGCTTTTTTTGCGCGGCCGCTATTCCCCATAGCGACAAATGACGCGATGGGCCGGTCGAAAGCCGAATGGCGCGACCGCGCCATCGCCCCCCTTGCCAAGTGCTTGGCCAGCGACAATCCTTGTCCCGTTCGGCCTGCCTCTCCCGGCTGGTTGCGCCGCAGAATGCGCAGGCAAGTCTTCCCGATCGTGGCAAAGCCGAGGGGCTCCCATGTACCAGATCTTATGCGTCCTGATGGCGACGATCGCTTATGGAACGGCGGCTGGACATTGTCAGGCGCCACAGGCGGGCACGACTGCGATCACGTTTCAATCTTCCACCTACAGCGACTTTCGCCAGCTTCTGACTCGGGAGGCCGCAACCGGAACGGTCACGGTTCAGGCTAGTCTGGGCTTTCCGGAGGAGAAAAAGGATCGGTATCCCGCCGTCATCGTCGTTCACACGCTTGGCGGCTATCGTGATGCCAATGAAGGCTATGTCGCTGCCGAACTGCGCAAGGCAGGCTTCGCCACGTTGACCTATGACAGCTTCGCCGCGCGCGGAACGACCGGGGCGGCCATGTCGGCATCACCGGGCTATTTGACTGCCGGCGTGGCGGACGCTTACGCCGCGCTGCGCCGGCTGGCGAGCGAACCCAGGATCGACGCCGATCGAATTGCAATTATCGGCTTCTCGTTCGGCGCCGAAGTGGCCCATATCACGGCATTTGAGTCGATTAGATCGGCGCTGAATCCCGGACCAGGCCGATTTGCCGCGCACGTTCCCTTCTATCCCGCCTTGAGCTTTGGCGTGATTGCCGGGCGCGGCGCCTATACCGGGTCTCCGGTGCTGATGCTGCTCGGCGGGAAAGATGACAATCTCCCGGTGGCGAAGGCCGAGAGCTATCTGGCCTACGCTCGAGCCGCGGGAAATCCGGCCCCGATCGACACCGTGATCTACCCGGGCGCCTACCACGCGTGGACGGTTCCCGACCTGGTGACTGCGCGCTTTTATCCGGAGCTGGTCAGCGTGAAAAAATGTCCCATCATTCTGCTCGGGTCAGACGGGCCGATGTTTCTCGTCGACGGTCAGACCAAACCGTTCGAGCCGGGCTTCATCGGGACGTGCATGCGCGAAGCTCCGGGGTATTCGATGGGGTTTGATGCAGCGGTTCGGGCGCAGTCGATCGCCGATGCCGTGCAGTTTCTTCAGCGAAATCTCCGACCGTAGCGCGTGCTCAGCCGAACATCTTGTTCAACTCGCCGCCGGCATGGCCATTGCCGAGTTCGTTGAACGTTCCCTGCTCCGCGATCTCCCGCGCCGCGCGCATAAAACCGCCCCAGGCGGCGC
>JBAUUA010001236.1:0-2846 GCA_049582465.1 Bradyrhizobium sp.
GCAAGAAAGCCGGTCACCGGGGAGAGCGCGTTATAAGCCGTAAAACCATTGCGCAGGGAAGGCCGGATTGCCTCCGCTGAACCTGTATGCTCGTGTGCGTTCTTCTATGTTTCTTGCACGCGAGACCGCGGGTGCAGCGCGCACCCGGCTTTCCCTGCGCCCTCTGTTATCAGGAGGGCCAAGGTTTGTTGTAAAACCCGGGCGCTTTCGCGCCGCGAGAATGCGGACGCGTGTCCAATTGCGGATGGTCTGTCTATTTCAGAGGTCTTGCGGGGATGTACAGATCGTTGCCAGTGATGCGGGCCGGGCCGACAGGCCATATTGATGGTTATAGCGAATTTTTAATCATACCAGTTGTAGTCGCCGGACGTAGTCGCCACAGCCATGCTATACAGCACCATGAAGTTGACGTGGCTACCTCTCAGGTTGGGAGATTTCGTCGGCATTGCATTTATTATTGCAATCCTCGGCTTGTTTGTCATTGCCGCCGTTGGATATCCGAATGCCTTTCACGAGAAAACTAATTCAGGATTTGGCCCAGAATGGGATTGTACCCAGACTGGAAATAGCGGGCCAATCTGCGTGAAAAGAATAGACCCCATCAATAAGAACTGACGCCGACTGCGAAACCAATCGAAAACGTGACGGCGTTATTTGTCGCTTGAAATTCTTATGAGCCTAACGACACCGCCGCCACCGATGGGCGCTCCGCTTACGGATCGAGCTCCGTATCCCAGTACAAATAGTCGAGCCAGCTGTCGTGCAGGTAGTTCGGCGGGAACAGCCGTCCGTTGCGGTGGAGCTGGTGCACCGTCGGCGCGAACGGGTGTTGCCGCGGAAACATCCGCGCCTGCTGCGGCGTCAGATTGCCCTTGCGCAGGTTGCACGGCGAGCAGGCGGCGACGACGTTTTCCCAGGTGGTCTGGCCGCCTTTGCTGCGCGGGATGATGTGATCGAAGGTGAGGTCGTCATGAGCCAGGCAATACTGGCAGACGAAGCGGTCGCGCAGGAACACGTTGAACCGGGTGAAGGCGGGATGGGTGGTCGGCTTGACGAAGGATTTCAGCGACACCACGCTCGGCAGCTGGATCTCGAACGTCGGACTGCGCACCGCGCGATCATAGTGCTCGACGATGTTGACGCGATCGAGAAACACCGCCTTGATCGCGTCCTGCCACGACCAGAGAGACAGCGGGTAATAACTCAGCGGCCGGAAGTCCGCATTCAGCACCAGTACCGGCCAACCGCCTTGCGAGACATGTGCGTTCAATTAACGCTCCTGACTCCCATGTTAGCTGCGAAGCAGCATGTGATGACATACTACAGGCAGCGTGACGGGATTGTGAAGAGCGTTGAGGGCCTTATCCGCCCCCGCCGAGCCCGGGTTGCATGGTCGGCATGAACACCGCTAAACGAAGGCGGGCGGCTTTTTTTGGCCGTATACGGGCTCAATAAGAATGGTCACGAAGTCGCGTTTTCTCGAGGCGCCCCGCCGGCTGCGGGCGTTCGTTCGCGCCCACGAAACCAGCCTCGTCGTCCTCGCGGCGCTGATCGGCGTGATCGGCGGACTGGTCGTGGCGGCCATGAGTGCCGCGGTTGAAGGCATGCATGTGCTGCTGTTCAAGATCGAAATCGGGGAACGCCTGTCGAGCCAATACGCGATTGATCCCCTGCGCGCGCTGCTGGTGCCGAGCCTGGGCGGACTATTACTGGGTGTGGCGTTCCTGGTGCTGCAGCGGTTCCGGCCGGCCCGCGAGGTCGATCCGATCGAGGCCAACGCGCTCCATGGCGGCCGGATGTCGTTCCGCGGCAGCGTGATCGTGGCCTCGCAGACCGTCTGGTCCTCTGGCGTCGGCGCTTCGGTCGGCCTGGAAGCGGGCTATACCCAGCTTACCAGCGGCCTCGCCGCCTCATTGGGCCGCGGCTTTCATCTGCGCCGCGCCGATCAGCGCATCATGGTCGGCTGCGGCGCCGCGGCGGCGATCGCCGGCGCGTTCGGCGCGCCGCTCGCCGGCGCTTTCTATGCCTTTGAACTCGTGATCGGCGGCTATACGCCCGCCAGCCTGACGCCGGTCGGCGTCGCCGCGGTGGCGGGCTATTTCGTTGCGCACGCCTTCACGGTGCTGTCGCTCGGTGTCGGCGTCGGTCCGGTCGGCGACGTGCTTGGCCGCGATCTCGCCATCGCGGCCCTGCTCGGGGTGCTGGCGGCGTTGTTCGGCATCGGCATCATGCGCGGCGTGGCGCTATGCGAGCAGCTTTTGGCCAGGACCCGGCTGTGGCCGCCGCTGCGTCCGGCGCTGGGCGGTCTCGGCGTCGGCCTGCTCGCTCTGATTACGCCGCAAGTCATGTCGTCAGGGCATGGCGCGCTGCATTTTGCCGGATTCGTGTCCATTCCGTTGACGGTGCTGGCGACCATCTTCGTCCTGAAGGCGATCGCCTCGGTGATCTCGCTTGGCTCGGGCTTTCGCGGCGGCCTGTTCTTTGCCACGCTGTTTCTGGGCGCGCTCGGCGGTCATCTGTTCGCCGGCGCGTTCGACGTGATCTGGCCGGGCCTCCACCTCAGCCCGAACGTCTACGCCATTATCGGCATGAGCGCGCTGTCGGCTTCCGTCATCGGCGGGCCGCTGACGATGTCGTTCATTGCGCTGGAATCGACCGGCAATCTCTGGCTCACCACCGCGGTGCTGGTCGCGGTCATCATCTCGACCCAGATCACCCGCGAACTGTTCGGCTACTCCTTCGCGACGTGGCGGCTGCATCTGCGCGGCGAGACGATTCGCAGCGCCGCCGACATCGGCTGGATCCGCGACCTCACGGTGCGAAGCCTGATGCGGCAGGACCTCGCC
>JBAUUA010001237.1:0-4668 GCA_049582465.1 Bradyrhizobium sp.
GGACAAGGCTCCGCCGCGTGAGCGTTTTCAGGGCCGCGACAAGGGCCGCGACAACGACAAGGGCAGGGATCGCGACAAGGATCGCGGCAAGTTCGGCGGCGGGCGCGACAAGGGCGGGCGCGATCGCGACAAGGGCCGCGACGGCGGTCCGTCGCACCGGCAATATGCCACCAGCGCCGCCCCGCGCGAGCGCGATCGTCCGGTCGATCCCAATTCGCCGTTCGCGAAACTGGCAGCGCTCAAGGAACAGCTCGCCGCCAACCGCAAGGACTGACCAAAGCGTTTTTGAGCGCGATCTCTCCGCGTCAAAGACAAAAGCATCTTTCGATGGTGTTGCTTGGAGCGCCAGCGTCTCGATAAATGGTTGTGGCATGCCCGCGTGGTGAAGGCGCGCAGCTCGGCTGCCGCGCTGGTCGAGGCCGGCCATGTCCGCATCAATGGCGTCCGCGAAAAGGCGCCGGGACACAGCGTGAAGGCCGGCGACGTGCTCACCATCGGGCTCGATCACAGCGTGCGCGTCCTCAAAGTGGTCGGATTTTCCGAGCGGCGGGGCGACGCCGCATCGGCGCGCGTGCTGTACGACGATTTGCAGGATCGCCAGGAATAACTAGCTGCAACTAACTAACCGCAATTAAGCAACAAGGCCGGGCAAAAACGCCGCTCCGGAGGGCAGGGCTTCACTTGCGGCTGCGGTGTTCCTGCGCTAGGCAACCCACTCAAAATTGACCGTTTCGGAGCCTTGGATGACCTACGTCGTCACTGAAGCCTGCATCAAGTGCAAATATACCGACTGCGTCGAGGTCTGCCCCGTGGACTGCTTCTACGAGGGCGAGAACATGCTGGTGATCCATCCGGACGAATGCATCGATTGCGGCGTGTGCGAGCCTGAATGCCCCGCAGACGCCATCAAGCCGGACACCGAACCGGGCCTCGAGAAGTGGCTGGAGGTTAACACCGAGTACGCCAAGAGCTGGCCTAACATCACCCAGAAGAAGGAATCCCCGGCCGACGCGAAGGATTTCGATGGTATGGACGGCAAATTCGAGAAATATTTTTCTCCAAAACCCGGTACGGGAGACTGACCTAAATCTGGCCCAAGCCTGGCCAAAGTCTGGTTTCCACTTAACCCTAATCCCGGTCTGCTCGCCAAAAACGCCGCCCCGGCCCCCCATACAGGGCGTAAATCATTGATTTTTGCGGAAAATGTGCTATATTGGGCACATTCAAGCCGAACCCGTCAGCCGCGTATATGGCCCCTATGGGTTCCCGTGAAAAACATCGAACAGGGGCGTGGCAGTTCCGCGCGCAGGCTGTGTCACAGAAAACGCGTAAAAAGAGTGCTTCCAAGGTAACCAAGAAAGCCGCTGCGGCGAGCCGTAGTGCAACCAAGAGCCGTGCCCGGGCTTCTGTTAAGGATACCCGGACCGCCACCAAGGCCTCGGCTGCCAAATCCTCAAAGAACAAAAGAAGCGCAATGCCAAACAAGACTGCAAAAACTGCCGCGAAAGCGACGGGTTCGAAGGCTACTGCCTCGAAAGTCGCTCCCAAGACTGCTGCCTCGAAGCCCGCTGCCGCCAAGCCGGTCGCGCACAAGCCCGTCGCCGCCGCCAAGCCGGTGACCGCTGCCGCGCCGCGCGTGGAGGAGCCGAAGAAGGTCCTGACCCAGCGTCAGGGCTTCAAGACCAATGAGTTCGTGGTGTACCCCGCGCACGGCGTTGGCCAGATCCTGGCCATCGAAGAGCAGGAGATCGCAGGCGCCAAGCTTGAGCTGTTCGTGATCAATTTCATGAAGGACAAGATGACGCTGCGGGTGCCGACCGCCAAGGTCGCCAATGTCGGCATGCGCAAGCTGTCGGAGCCGGTGCTGGTGAAGAAGGCGCTGGAAACGCTGAAAGGCCGTGCGCGCGTCAAACGCACGATGTGGTCGCGTCGGGCCCAGGAGTACGAAGCCAAGATCAATTCCGGTGACATCGTGGCGATCGCCGAAGTGGTGCGCGATCTCTATCGCTCGGAATCGCAGCCCGAGCAGTCCTACAGCGAACGTCAGCTCTATGAAGCGGCGCTCGACCGCCTGTCGCGCGAAATCGCCGTCGTGCAGCACGTGACCGAAACCGAAGCCGTGAAGGAAATCGAAAGCCAGCTCGCCAAGAGCCCGCGCCGCGGCGCCAAGGCCGAAGCCGAAGTCGAGGCCGACGGTGAAGGCGAAGCGGATGCCGACGGCGACGATGCCGCGGTGGCCGACGAAGCGGCGTAAGCCGGTTCTCCATAGCCAAACAAATCAAAAGCCCGGTCGAGAGACCGGGCTTTTTGCTGGGCCCATCACCAGCGAAATGCATCGACGAGTCTGGCGGAAATCTATCCGCACGTCGTCCCCACGAAAGTGGGGACCCATACGCCGCGGCTTCTCGGTTGTACGCGGTGCCAGACGGCTTGTTCACTGACATCGGTGGTGATGGGTTCCTGCTTTCGCTGGAACGACAAGAGCAAGAGCACGTTTCGCCTGGCCGCGACGACGAAATTGAAATCTTGCCCGGTCGGTCGAGATCCCCGGTTCGCGCTAAGGCGCGCGCCCCGGGATGACGCGCTTTCCGCGCGTCAATCCACCACGATCTTCACGAGATCGCGCACCTTGACCTGGGCGTGGGCGTCAAGCCCGTTGAGCACGCGGAAACGCTCGGCGGGGCGGTCGACGCCGGTCATGCGGTGCGACAGCGATTCGACGGTGTCGCCGGGCTGCACGGTGATGACCTTTATGCGCAGCGGCCGCGCGGCCTGGATTTCCTCAAGCGTCAGGCGGCGGAAGGAATTGACGGTCTCGCGCGCGTTGCGCTCGCTCTCGGTGCTCTTCTGCTTGGTGGCGAAGATGAAGCGGTAGACGTCGGTGCCGAACCGCAGCGCATAGACCTTGAACTCCCATTGATCGCCATGGGCGCTGGCGGATGCGGCCGGGAAGCCGTTGATGGTGATGTCCTCGGTCGAGGACTTGTCGACCCCTTCCATCCAGCCGGAATTGAGATACTCGCCGAGCGACTGTTCCGCCGGCACCCGCACGACGTCGAAACGCATCGCCTGCGTGCCGCCCTCGCGCACGCCGATCACGGCCTGCGCGGTGTTGTCCAGCGTGAAGTTGTCGGGCGCGGTGAACGTGAAGCCGAGCTTGGGATGCAGGAAGCGGTGGCCGCGGACAAATCCCTCGCTCGGATCCTCGCCATAGACGATGTTGTCGATCGCCGTGAGATAGGTTTCGCGGTCGCGTTCACCGCTCTCGGGCGAGACATATTGCCGCGCGCTGTTCTGCGCGTTCTGGACGCGCTCGGGTGTCGCCGGATGCGACGACAGGAAGTCCTGCGCGCGCGGATCGATCGAGGTTTTTCCGGCCTTCAGCTCGGCATTGCGTTCCATCGAGGTGAGGAAGCGCGCCGCGCCGTAGGGGTCGAAATGGGCGCGCGCCGAAATCCCGACGCCGATGCCGTCCGCCTCGAACTCCTGGGCGCGCGAGAAGCTCGCCATCGTCAGCTTGGTCTTGGCGAGCGCCAGCGCCGTGAGATCGGGGTCGTTGCCCATGTCGGTGACGACGCGGGTGACGATCGCCGCCTGCCGCGCCTGATCCTCGCGGATCGCGGCGTGCTTCGCCAGCACATGCGCCATCTCGTGGCTCAGAACCGACGACAATTCGGAGGTGTCGCTGGCGAGCGCGATCAGGCCGCGCGTCACGTAGAGCTGGCCGGTCGGCAGCGCGAACGCGTTCACCGCGCCGGAATTGAGGATCGTCACCTTGTAACCCTGATCGGGACGGTCAGAAGCCGCCACCAGCCGGTCGACGGTCTTGGTGATCAGGGCTTCCAGCTTCGGATCGTCATAGGCGCCGCCATAGGAGGAGAGAATCCGCTCATGCTCGCGTTCGGCGGCTGGCGTCTGCACCACGGTGCGGTTGGGTTTTATCGGGGCTGCCGCGGGGGCGGCGGCCTGAAACCGGCCCATTTCGCCGCAGGCCGCGAGCATGAGGCCTGCGCACAGCAGGACAGGCGCAGCCCAAAGGCCGCGGCTCATCCTTCCCTCGCGCCGTCCCGCCAACTCCGCCACTTCAGCTACTCTTGTTTGTCCGGCAGGCCTGGCTCCCACCAGGGCCAGTCCGACCGCCTAATTCCCCAGCACTTCGATCTGCCCCGCATGGAGCGCTTCGATTCGCGGACCGCCCCGCGTCTCGACCCAGCCACGGACGCGAATCCGCTTGTTTTCGAGGGACTTAAGCACGACGCCACCAGCCTCGAAAGCCGGCAGCGCGCGCTTTGAAATAGTCACGGCAAAGTCCCGTGTCCAGTTCCGTCCGAAGTTCAGATAAGTCGTTGCCCCGGCCTGTCTGACGGACAAAACCTTGCCCTCGACCACCACAAATCGCCCGATCCCGGCCAAAATATCGCCCGCACTTTCCGCGTTTTTTATGGCCGACGCATCGGCCCAGACGCCTAATTTGGCCTCGCGGCCGGCGGCTTCGGCGGCGGTCAGCACCGAGGCACACTCTCTGTCGGTCAGGCTGCCCGACACCAGCGCCGCGCCCTGCGCCAAAAGCTGAGCCTGCACGGGGGTTTGCGAGGCATCGAGAAAAGCGAAGGCGGGCTCGCGGCCGTAACGGTCGGGCGTGTCGTCCTGTCCCGACAAGGTCACTTC
>JBAUUA010001238.1:0-3716 GCA_049582465.1 Bradyrhizobium sp.
CGTAACAGCCGCTTACCTCATCACCAACAGGGTTATCACGAGCCCTGTTTGACCAAGTTCGAGATGGCCCAAGCCGCTTTCCGGGCCCCTGCCTCTTCAAAGGATTGTACCCATGGCCAATGCCCGCAAGATCCTGATCGTGGACGACGATACCGATCTGCGCGATACGCTGGTGGAGCAATTATCGCTGCATGACGAGTTCGAAGCTTCCGCAGTCGATACCGGCGCCAAGGGCGCCAGCGCCGCCAAGGCCAATGCGCCGGATCTCGTGCTGATGGATGTCGGGCTGCCGGATACCGACGGGCGCGAAGTCGTGCGCTCGCTGCGCAAGGGCGGCTTCAAGGCGCCCATCATCATGCTCACCGGACACGATACCGATTCGGACACCATTCTTGGCCTCGAGTCCGGCGCCAATGACTATGTGGCAAAGCCGTTCCGCTTCGCCGTGCTGCTGGCGCGGATCCGGGCGCAGCTTCGCCAGCATGAAGCCAGCGAAGACGCGGTGTTTTCCGTCGGTCCCTATAGTTTCCGGCCCGGCTCGAAGATGCTGACCGGCGCCAATGCCAGGAAAGTGCGGCTGACCGAAAAGGAGACCGCGATCCTGCGCTTCCTCTACCGGGCCGGCCAGCTGCCGGTCTCGCGCGAGACCCTGCTTCAGGAAGTCTGGGGCTATAATTCGGGCGTCACGACCCACACCTTGGAAACGCACATCTACCGGCTGCGCCAGAAGATCGAAAAAGATGCGGCCAATCCCGAGATCCTGGTGACGGAAGCCGGTGGCTACAAGCTGGTGCCGTGATACGATTCGGATGGCGATTCACATCAATTTGCCTGATTAGCGCGCCCCGATCACCGGTTCTGCATGTCGATCGAAGATGATGTTGCCTTGCTCGAGCGGGTCCCAACGCTGCGCCTGTTGGGAAATGCAGCCTTGCGCATGCTGGCGATCGGCTCCGAGCAGCGCGGCTTTGCCCGCGGCGACGTGCTGTTCAATCTGGGCGACGAGGCCGACGCGGGCTTCGTCGTTTACCGCGGCGCCTTTCGGGTCGAAGACGGGACCGGCTCCGAAATCACCGCAGGTCCCGGCTCATTAATCGGCGAACTCGCGTTGATCACGGCCATGAAGCGGCCCTCCACCGCGACCGCGATCGAACATGCCGCAGTGATCCGGATCGCGCGCAGCCTGTTTCAGCGCGTGCTGGAGAGCGATCCCGCCGCGGCCCGCCGGCTGCGCGACGAATTCGCCACCCGCACCAGCCAGATCGCCAGCGATATCTTGATGGCGGGCGCGAAGCTGAGCACCTAGCTCTGCCACCTCAACGAGTTACACCTCCAGCGTCACCGTCACCGGCACATGGTCGGATGGCCGTTCCCAGCCGCGCGCGTCACGCGTGATCCGGAAATCGCTGACGCCGTCCTTGAGCGCGCGCGAGACCCAGATGTGATCGAGCCTTCGGCCGCGATCGCCCACCGTCCAGTCCGCGGCGCGATAGCTCCACCAAGTGTAGACCTTTTCCGATAACGGAATCCGCTCGCGCGCGACGTCGAACCACTCGCCATGCGCCTGGGCCGCCAGCAGCTTCTCGCATTCGATCGGGGTATGCGACACCACCTTCAATAACTGCTTGTGCGACCAGACGTCGTTCTCGTACGGCGCGACGTTGAGGTCGCCGACCAGGATATGGCGGTCGTCGCCGCGCGGATGCAGCGGCTCGCACGCCTTCAACTCGTCGAGGAATTGCAGCTTGTGTTCGAATTTCGGATTGAGCGCGGGATCGGGGATGTCGCCGCCGGCCGGAACGTAGAAATTATGAACGATCAGCGGTTTTGTCAGTTGCGCCTTCTCGCCGAAGGCGACGGAAATGTGCCGCGAATCGATCTTGTCGCAGAAGGTGCGGATATCCGTGCTCTCAAACGGCAGTTTCGAGACCACGGCGACACCGTGATAGCCCTTCTGCCCGTTCAGCGCGACATGCTCGTAGCCGAGGCGGCGGAATCGCTTCAGCGGAAAGGCGTCGTCGACGCATTTGGTTTCCTGCAGGCACAGCACGTC
Organism: Bradyrhizobium sp.; assembly: GCA_049582465.1. GTDB lineage: Bacteria > Pseudomonadota > Alphaproteobacteria > Rhizobiales > Xanthobacteraceae > Bradyrhizobium. The sequence continues at coordinate 2,054 of JBAUUA010001238.1, forward strand.
CGGCCTCACCGCCTTGAGGAATTTGGCGACGAGGTCGATGCGCAGGCGCACCGAATTGATATTCCATGTTGTCAGGGAGAGGCGCATGGCGACCGGCTGGGCGGGGAAAACGTGCGCTTGATGAGGCACGTCCGTGTCCCGCAATCAAGAAATGATTTTCAGCCGGGCGGCGTCCCGTAATTGGTGAAGTCGATCTTGAACAGGCCGGGATCGACTTTCTTCGACGTATCGAGGTTGTAGACCGCGACCGTGGTGTCATAGCCCTGCGGATCGGTCACCGTCCATTGCTTGAGCTGGCCGTCCTTGGCGCCGACCATCAGCATCAGCCGGCTGGTGCCGATCAGGGCCTGCTTCTCCTCGATGGTGACGCTGACGAAGAGGTCGTCAGCCGTCACGGCCACGACATTGGTGTCCTTCATCAGGTCGATGCGGTCCGACAACAGATAGCGTAGCGGCGTCTGCGACAGCGGATAGATGTCCTGGGTCGCGAGCTTGCGATCGCGCACCGCCACCGACGATCCGTCCGCAACAATGTCGATCGGACTCGGCGCGTCATATGCAAAGCGCACCTTGCCGGGCTTCTGGATGAAGAAATCGCCGGTGGTCTTGGTTCCGTCGGGGCCCACCTGCACGAAATTCCCGACCAGCGTCTGCAGCGACGACAGATAGGCGCTCACCTTGGCGGCCTGGGCCTTCTGGTTGGCGTCGAAACTGGCGAAAATACTGGCCGGGACATTGCGGCGCGGATCGGGAATCACCGGATCCGGCGGCGTCGCCGTTGTAGCGCCCGTCGTCACCGGAGCTTTCTGCTGCTCCGACGCGCTCATCTGCAGCCGCTCGCGCGTCCGCGGCGCCGGCTTCGGAATCGGGACGTTCTGCGCGGAAGCGGAGGTCATGACGGACGGCGCGGCAATGCAGACGATCGATGCCGCGATCAGCAACGCCAATCCGCGGCGGATGCCGCCGTCAGCGACCAGCCCCGTCCTTCGATGTGTTGGATTTCCAGGAAGGTTCGGATTTCTGTTCAACGCGAGGTCCTGTCAGGCTTTCGGCCATTTTATCGTGGTTTCGAGCAAAGGAGATATCGTTTTTCCGTGAAAATAAAATGCAAATCTCCGCCATTCTGCCGGCTGATAATGCCGGCTCAAAAGCCGCTTTCTTCCTCTTCGACCAGAATCTCGCGCTTTCCGGCGTGATTGGCCTGGCCGACGATGCCCTCGAGTTCCATCCGCTCCATCAGCGAGGCGGCACGATTATATCCGATTTGCAGCCGGCGCTGGATGTAGCTGGTGGAGGCCTTGCGGTCGCGCTTGACGATCGCCACCGCCTGCGAGAACAGGTCGCCGCCGCCATCGCTGCCCATGCCGGTGGAATCGAACACCGCGCCGTCCTCGTCGGTGGGTTCTTCGGCCGTCACCGCTTCGAGATATTCTGGCTGGCCCTGCGTCTTGAGATGACGCACCACCTTCTCGACCTCCTCGTCCGAGACGAAGGGGCCGTGCACGCGGCTGATGCGGCCGCCGCCGGCCATGTAGAGCATGTCGCCCTGGCCGAGCAGCTGCTCGGCGCCCTGCTCACCGAGGATGGTGCGGCTGTCGATCTTCGAGGTGACCTGGAACGAGATGCGGGTCGGGAAATTCGCCTTGATGGTGCCGGTGATGAC
>JBAUUA010001239.1:0-12062 GCA_049582465.1 Bradyrhizobium sp.
ACCCACGACTCGCCCTCCTTGTTTGAGGCTCTTCCCGGTCCATCCGGGTAACCCTCGTCGCAACATCGAGGGTGAGTCGCCTCATTTTGTGGAGGGGACATACAGTCTAGCGGACGTCGGCACCCAAAGCGCCAAACTCCGGCGACGAACCGGAACAACGCCTGCCGATTTGCGGATCGGCGCTAGGGAGTTCCTGTTGCGCCCGTTGAACAGCCAACCACGTTCGAATTTGTCCTCAATCTCAAGACTGCAAAGTCTCTGGGTTTGACTATACCAGAATCTGTTGTTCTGCTTGCAGACAAGGTAGTTGAATAGAGGCGAGTTCGGCGTTGGCACGAAGCTGCCGATCCGGGATGCGCGCTATCCGGGCGGCTAACAGGGTAGACCGACATGGCGCGGATAGCCGAAGTCGGTCGAGATTGCCCCAACCGGACCTGACTCAGTCATAATTCTTCAGTGCCGAGGCCGCCCGGCGGGTTCTCGTTTGTCAACCAGCCTGCCTCCCGCACTATGGCGACGGCCGACCGGGCTACGGGAGCGGTAATTCCGTTGACGAGTTGCAGACGCAGGTTGCGGCCTTCGCTAACGGCGCGCACCACCGCCCTCTTCGCCACCCACCAGGAGCGATGCACCTGCAGGCCGTCGGCGCTTCCGAGCGCGGCCATTGCCTGATTCAACGTTGCCGGCACCAGGCGGGAGTTGCCGGCGGTATGGACGCGCACATAGTGGTCCTCCATCTGCAGGCAAAGCACCGCGGAAGGCGGCGCCCCGAGCAGCCCGAAGGCCGTCGGCGGTGCTTCGCCTGCTTCCCTGGCCTGCTGCCGCCGGTGGTCCCGCGCCTGGATCCAAAGCGTGAAACCGACCACCACCGGCACGGTGGTGATCAGTCCCTGCAGGTACCAATCGAGCGGCCGCTGGTGTTTCAAGAACGGCCATAGCGATACGCCGATCGAGACGACCCAGATCTGGAACGGTGCGTTCAGGATGACGACGCCGAGGAAGATCGCGGCCCACGTCTTCCAAGGCGTCAGCCGGAACCGCAACACCACTCGGATCAGGGAGCCGTAAAGCAGGAATCCGGGCCAGAAGCAGGCGAGTTGAAATAGCACGCGCTGCCACACCGGCCCATTCCAATAGCTGCCGAACGGTCCGAGCAGGCCGAGGAAGATGGCGCAGACACTCGCGATCGCGAGGTCGGCAGCCCAATCGCGCAGAAAATCACGTCGGCTGGTTTCGCTCATGGCGCAATCATAGCGGCGGTTGGCCCGGCCGCGAACCCATTCGCCCGTTGGCGAACAATCGGTGGCGCAGTACTGCGCCGCTTGCTGGATCTGTGGCGTTCCAACCCGCCAGGAGATTCCCATGCGCCACATCACTGCACAGGTTTTCGCCATATTGATCGCTGTCACCGCCAGCCGGGCCGACGCCGCTGTCGGGTTCCAGCATTTCAGCATCAACGATCCGCAGGGGCCGCCCATCGAGGTCGGCGTCTGGTACCCGACCGCCGCGGAGCCGAAACTGGAGGCAATTGAGAGCAATCAACAGACCGTCGCCCACGCCGCCGCCGTCGAGGGTACCGGCCGGCCTCTGGTGGTCATATCGCACGGTCACGGAGGCTCCTATGCCGGACATCTCGACACCGCCATGGCGCTGGCCAATGCGGGGTTCGTCGTCGCCGCGCTCACCCATAATGGCGACAGCTGGAACGACCAAAGCAATCCTACAGCAGTCTGGGAGCGACCGCGCCAGTTCAAACTGCTTACCGATTACATGCTGGGCGAATGGGGCGATCATAAGCGCATTGATGCGAACCATGTCGGCGCGTTCGGCTTCTCCGCCGGCGGGTTCACGGTGTTGGTGGCGGCCGGCGGCGAGCCGGATCTGCGGACTGTTGCGGATCACTGCAAGGCGCATCCCGCCTTCGAGGTTTGCCAGATCCTGGACCAACACCCGTTCTCGTTGGATGACAATATCGTCTGGACCCACGATCCGCGGATCAAGGCGGTGGTCTCCGCCGCGCCCGCGCTCGGCTTTGCTTTCAACAGCAATGGCCTGGCGGCGGTCAGTCAACCGGTACAGCTCTGGCGGGGCGAAGACGACCAAGTGCTGCCCCATCCCTATTATGCCGAAGCGGTCCGGCTCGCTCTGCCGAATCCTCCCGAGACCCACGTCGTCGCCGACGCCGGGCATTACGACTTCCTGCCGCCGTGTTCTGCGAAACTTGCCACGCACGTCCCGGCGATTTGTACAAGCAAGCCGGGTTTCGACCGCGCTGCGTTTCATGAGCGCTTTGATCACGACATCGTCGCCTTCTTCACGCGGACGCTGCGGTAGCAAGGTTCTCGCTTTCGGCGACGTGGCTCGGTTCGAGTCCGTTCCCGGCACTTTTCCGACTCCACGCGATGTCCGATTTAAGTCCGGAATACGCGCCGAAGCGGACGTCCGCGATTGTGCGAATCCGCTCACCGCCACCCAGAGAGCCGTCTTACGTCTTCGGCCTCCCGCCCTTCTCGCTGGCGCGGCGCAGGGCTTCGGCCAGCGCGCCGCCGCCAACGGGCTCCTGCGGCTTGCGCGGGGCCGACGCCGGTTTCGAGGTGGGGGAGCTATCACGCGGCTTGGTTTGCGCCGACTTGTCGCTCTTCTTGCCGGCGGTCTCGTCGTCGAGACGCAGCGTCAGCGCGATGCGCTTGCGGGCGACCTCGACCTCCAGCACCTTGACCTTGACGATGTCGCCTGATTTCACCACCTCGCGCGGATCCTTGATGAAATTCTTCGACATCGCCGAGATGTGCACCAGCCCGTCCTGATGCACGCCGATATCGACGAACGCGCCGAACGCCGCGACGTTGGTCACCGTGCCTTCGAGGATCATGCCGCGCTTGAGGTCCTTCAGCGTCTCGACACCCTCCTTGAACACCGCCGCCTTGAACGCCGGACGCGGATCGCGGCCGGGCTTTTCCAGCTCGCGCAGGATGTCGGTTACGGTCGGCAGCCCAAACGTATCGTCGACGAAATTCTGCGGCCTGACCTGGCGCAGGATTTCGGCATTGCCGATCAGCGCCTTGATGTCGCTCTTGGTGGCGGTAAGAATCTTGCGCACCACCGGATAGGATTCCGGATGGACGCCGGACGCATCCAGCGGGTCTTCGCCGCCCGTGATCCGCAAAAATCCGGCGCATTGTTCGAACGCCTTCGGCCCCAGCCGCGGCACTTCCTTCAGCGCCTTGCGCGATTTGAACGGGCCGTTGGCGTCGCGGTGCTGGACGATGCTCTGCGCCAGCCCCGATCCGATGCCGGAGACCCGCGCCAAGAGCGGCGCCGACGCGGTGTTGGCATCGACCCCGACGGCATTCACGCAGTCCTCGACCACGGCATCGAGCGAACGCGCCAGCTTGCCCTCGCTGAGGTCATGCTGGTACTGCCCGACTCCAATGGCCTTGGGATCAATCTTGACCAGTTCGGCCAGCGGATCCTGCAGCCGCCGCGCGATCGACGCCGCGCCGCGCAAAGTGACATCGAGATCCGGCAGTTCCTCGGAAGCAAAGGCCGACGCCGAATAGACCGACGCGCCGGCTTCCGACACCACGATCTTCGACATCTTCAGGTCCGGCAGCAGTTTCACCAGGTCGGTGGCAAGCTTGTCGGTCTCGCGCGACGCCGTGCCGTTGCCGATCGCGATCAGGTCGACGCGATGCTGCTTTGCGAGCTTGCCGAGTACCGCGAGCGCCTCATCCCAGCGCCGCGCCGGCTCGTGGGGATAGATCGTGGCGGTGTCGACCACCTTGCCGGTGGCATCGACCACCGCGACCTTGACGCCGGAGCGATAACCGGGATCGAGCCCCATGGTGACGCGTGCGCCGGCGGGCGCGGCGAGCAACAGGTCGCGCAGGTTGGAGGCGAACACGCGGATCGCTTCCTGCTCGGCCGCGGTCCATAGCCGCATCCGCAAATCGACATTGAGGTGAACCTGGATCTTGGTGCGCCATGCCCATCGCACGGTTTCCAGCATCCATTTGTCGCCGGGGCGGCCAGAATCGGAAATCGCGAAGCGATGCATGATCTTGAGTTCATAGGGACTGACGGGCGCCGGCGTCGCGCCCGGCGGCTCGGGCAGCATCTGCAGATCCAGGATTTCTTCCTTTTCGCCGCGGAACATCGCGAGGATTCGATGCGACGGCAATTTGGTCAGCGGCTCGTTGAAATCGAAATAGTCCTTGAACTTCTCGCCCTCGGTCTTCTTGCCGTACCGCACCTTGGAAGTCATTGCGCCGTTCGACCACATCTGTTCGCGCAGGCCGCCGATCAGGTCGGCATCCTCGGCGAAACGCTCGACCAGAATGGCGCGCGCGCCGTCGAGCGCGGCCGCGACATCGGCGACCTGCTTCTCCGCATCGACGAACGGCGCGGCGGCGGCCGTCGGATCCTGCGCGGGATCGGAGAGCAAGAGATCGGCCAGCGGTTCCAGCCCCGCCTCCTTGGCGATTTCGGCCTTGGTGCGGCGCTTCGGCTTGAACGGCAGATAGATGTCTTCCAGACGCCCCTTGGTGTCGGCCGCCATGATGGCCGCCTCCACGCTTGCGTCGAGCTTGCCCTGTTCGCGCACGGATTCCAGGATCGCTTTGCGGCGCTCTTCCAGCTCACGCAAATAGGTCAGGCGCTCTTCAAGATTGCGCAATTGCGCGTCGTCTAGCGCGCCGGTGATTTCCTTGCGGTATCGCGCGACGAACGGCACGGTGGCGCCGCCATCGAGCAGCTCCACGGTCGCCTCGACCTGTTGTTCGCGAATCCCAAGCTCTTCCGCAATCTGCCGATTGATGTTTGCCACGCGATCTCTTTCTTAAAACCGTCGCGGCGGATGACGTCACGCCGCGCGGAGATCGGTTATGGACCATCAGCGCTTGATTCCTCAACCCGCCGCCTCAAACAAATTGTTTTGTGGACGGACGACATTCGCTTGACGGCGCGATTCAATTTGTCCGACGCAGCAGGGCCGCACTGGCGCGGCAAGATAACGGTGGATCGATGGCATTTTATTGTGTAGACGGGCGCTCCTTCTGGAGCGGCCATGTCGATCTGCGGACTTGATTTCGGAACGTCGAACACAACGCTCGGCACGACAGAAGGTCATGCGCCGGTTCTGGCGGCGCTGGAGGCCGGCCACACCACGATTCCGAGCGCGATCTTCTATTCTGCTGACGGCGCCGTGCTGATCGGCCGCAAGGCCGTCGAAGCCTATGTCGACGGTGTGAACGGCCGCCTGATGCGCAGCCTCAAGTCGGTGCTCGGCACCGCGCTGATCGACGAGACCACCCGGATGGGCCGCCAGCGCACCCGATTTCGCGACGTCATCGGCTATTATCTGGGCGCGGTGAAACGGCGCGCCGAGCAGGCAACGGGGCGTGAACTGCGCCACGTGGTGCACGGCCGGCCGGTGCATTTCGTCGACAACGACCCGGACGCCGACGCCAAGGCGGAGCAGACCCTGCGCGAGATTGCGCGCGAGATCGGCTTTGACGAGGTCACATTCCAGTTCGAGCCGATCGCAGCGGCCCTGGACTATGAGCGGCAGATATCGGCGGAAGAGATCGCCCTGATCGCCGATATCGGCGGCGGAACCTCGGATTTTTCGATCGTGCGTCTGTCGCCCCAGCGCCACGGCAGTGCGAATCGCGCGTCCGACATTCTCGCCAATGACGGCGTGCGCATCGGCGGCACGGACTTCGATCGCCAGCTCAGTCTCGGCGTCGTGATGCCATTGTTCGGCTTCGGCAGCGCCATGAAGCGCGCCGGGCTGGAGGTGCCCTCGCGCTATTTCCACGACCTCGCCACCTGGTCGAACATCAACCGCGTGTACGAATCGCGCGTGATCGCGGAGCTCCGTCAGGTGCGGCGCGAGGCCAGCGAGCCTGTGCTGCTCGATCGGCTGGTGCGCGTGGTCGGCGAACAGCGCGGCCATACGCTGGCGATGGAGGTCGAGGAAGCCAAGATTGCGCTTGCCGATACCCGCAAGGCCAGCATACCCCTGGAATGGGTCGCACCCGGGCTCAACGCCGCCATCGGCCGTCCCGATCTCGTCAGCCATACACGGCAACTGGCCGACCGCATCGCGGCCCGCATCAAGAACTGCCTCGCACAGGCGAGCTTGTCGGCTGACGACATCGACGCCGTGTTCCTGACCGGCGGCTCGGTGCGGCTCGCCCATGTCCGCAAGGCGATCACCAAGGCGGTGCCGTCGGCCCGCATCGTCGAGGGCGACACGTTCGGTGCGGTCGGCAAGGGTCTTACGATCGAAGCGCTGCGACGTTATGGGCCGCAGGAGTGAATTACCCTTGCTTCAGATCGTTTCCGGGATCATCTGGATAGCGCCGCAGGGACATTCCTGGGCGCAGATGCCGCAGCCCTTGCAATAGTCGAGGTTGAACTCGAACCCCATGCCAGGGCCGAGCTTGATCACGGCATTGTCGGGACAGACGCCGTAGCAATTATCGCACTCGAAACAGTTGCCGCAGGAAAGACACCGGCGCGCCTCATAGAGCGCGTTGCTCTCGTCGAGGCCCTGGACGACTTCCTCGAACGTCGAAGTGCGGCGCGCCGTTTCCAGGATCGGCCGCAGCGTCTTGGGCGCTTCGCCGTAATACCAGGTGTTGAGCTTGTCGGCGGAGGCGATCTCGTGCTTCGGCGCCGGCGCGTAAGTGCCGCCGCGCAGCCAGGCATCGATATGGCGGGCGGCCTTCTTGCCGTGGCCGACGGCCACCGTCACGGTGCGCTCCGATGGCACCATGTCGCCGCCGGCGAAGATGCCGGCGACCCCTGTCATCATGTTGGGGCCGACCTGCACGACACCGTCCTTGACTTCGAGGCCGGGAACGCCCTGCAACAGCGACAGATCGACATCCTGGCCGAGCGCGAGCACGACCGAGTCGGCCTGCAGCGTTTCGAACTCGCCGGTTGGCTGCGGAAAACCCTTGTCGTCGAGCGCCATCTTCTCGACCGTGATCGATCCGGCCTCGACGTTCTTGATCGTCGACAGCCACTTCATCATCACGCCCTCTTCGAGCGCCTCCTCGACCTCGAAATCATGCGCCGGCATGCGGTCGCGGGTGCGGCGATAGACGATGACGGCTTCCTCCGCGCCAAGCCGTTTGGCGGTGCGCGCGACATCGAGCGCGGTATTGCCGCCGCCATAGATCACGACCTTGCGCCCCAGCAGCGGCTTTTCCTCGCCCTCCATCGAGCGCAGCACGGCCACCGCATCCAGCACCTTCGCTGCCTCGCCGGCAGGAATATAGGCGCGTTTTGCAATGTGGGCGCCGACCGCCAGAAAGGCGGCGTCAAAGCCGCCGGCCGTCATGGCTTCAGCGATATTGGCAACCTTGACGTTGTATTCGAAGACGACGCCGAGCGCTTCGATGCGCCTGACCTCGGCGTCCAGCACGTCGCGCGGCAGCCGATATTTCGGAATGCCGAAGCGCATCATGCCGCCCGGCGCGGGACCGGCTTCCTGAATCGTCACGGCATGGCCGAGCCGCGCGAGATGATAGGCCGCCGACAGGCCCGACGGTCCGGCGCCGACCACCAGCACTTTCTTGCCTGATGCCGTCGGGGGCGCGGCAAAGCGCCAGTTATTCCTGATGGCGAGATCGCCGAGAAACCGCTCCACCGAATTGATGCCGACGGAGGAATCGAGCACGGCGCGATTGCACGCGCTCTCGCAGGGGTGATAGCAGACCCGTCCCATCACCGCGGGCAGCGGGTTGTTTTCGGTCAGGGAACGCCAGGCCGCTTCGTAGTCTCCTCCTTCGGCGTAGGCCAGCCAGCCCTGGATATCCTCGCCGGCCGGGCAGGCATGATTGCACGGCGGCAGGCGGTGAACATATTCCGGCCGCAGCGTGCGCCAGGAACCGGTGTGATTGATCAGCGAGGTGCCGACGTCGAGCGTGATGGCGAACGGATGTTCCATGATGCCCTCACCCATCCCTGCCGGTCGCATCGACCAGCCCGTATTCGCTGATATTGGCGTCGCAGATCGCCTGCAGCCGCGCGATGCGCGGGTCTTCATGACCGCCCCTGAACAAATGCGCGAAACGACGCTGCGGTTTCAGATAATCCTGCACCGGTACCTGGCGGCGGATCTTGCGCACCTGCGTGACCTTGCCGTGCTCGGCCTCGAAGATCGGATAGAGCCCGCATTCGACGGCGAGTCGCGCCAGTTGAATGGTGTCGTGCGAAGCCGAGCCCCAGCCGAGCGGGCACGGCACGTTGATCTGGATGTAGCGGGCGCCGTGGATCGACATCGCCTTGGTCACCTTGCGCTCGAGATCGTGCAGATCGGCAACCGTCGCGGTGGCGACATAGGGAATGTTGTGGGCGACCGCGATTTTCGGCACCGACTTGCCAGTGCCGAAGACATTGCCGGGCTCCGGCCCGAGCACAGGCGTGGTCGCGGTGCGCGCGGTCGGCGGTGTCGCCGAGGATCGCTGCACGCCGGTGTTCATGTAGCCTTCGTTATCGTAGCAGATATAGAGCACGTCATCGTTGCGCTCGAACATGCCGGACAGGCACTGGAAGCCGATGTCGGTGGTGCCGCCGTCGCCGCCTTGGGCGATCACGCGCACCTCGGGCCGCTTCTTGACCCGCATTGCCGCCGCAACCCCGGTGGCGACCGCCGCCGCGTTGCCGAACAGTGAATGCAGCCACGGCAATTGCCACGAGGTTTCCGGATAGGGAGTGGTGAAGACTTCGAGACAACCGGTGGCGTTGACGGCGATCAGACTATTGTTGGTGGCGCGCATCGCCGCGTCGATGGCATAGCGCGCGCCGAGCGCCTCGCCGCAGCCCTGGCAGGCACGGTGACCGCAGGTCAGCGCGTTCGAACGGGCCTGCGAGGCTTGCACTGTGCGCTGATCTTCCGCGACCAGCCGGTTGCCGACGGTGAAGGTGCCTTTCTGATAATATTTCAGCTTTTGCACGGCTTCTTCGGATGGCAGCGTCGTGACGGGCGGGGTCATGGTGCGTTCCTCACTCGGCGGCCGGGGGGACGGATTTGGCCAACTGGCGCAAGATGTTTTCGGCGGTCGGTCCCGAGTGACGAGTCTTGCGGGTGCGATGAATCTCGCGGCCGACGACGCGTTCGTTCAAATCGAGGAAATTGGTGCCTTCCCAGGGCTGCACGCTGGCCTGCCGGAACAGATGATGCAATGAGGTGCGCGTGATCGGGCGGCCGCCAAGGCCGGCGACCGAGGAGTGCAGCCGCGGCGGCCGCGGCAGATTGCGCAGGGAGACGTCGACATTGTTGGCGAGCTGTCCGCCCATGCCGACCGCAATGCTCTTCTCCACCACCACGACATCCTTGGCCCCGGCGAGCGCGTTGCGCAGCGCCTCGACCGGGAAGGGGCGGAAGGAGACGATGACGACGAGGCCGATGCGGATGCCGTCGTCCCGCATTTCGTCGATGGTGTCCTTGATGGTGCCGCACACCGAACCCATCGCCACCACCAGCATGTCGGCATCCTCGGCGCGGTAGCTGCGCAGCAGCCCGCCGGAATCGCGGCCGAAGCCCTTGGCGAACTCGGCGGAGAACTCCGGAATGAGCTTCAATGCCAGGGTCTGCTTGTAATGGGCGAGGAAGCGCACCTCGGTGAATGCTTCCGGGCCGACCATGGCGCCGATCGAAGCGGGCTCAGCGGGGTCGAGCACCTGCACGGGATCGTAGGGCGGCAGGTAGGCGTCCACTTGCTGCTGCGTGGGGATGTCGATGCGTTCCACCGCATGCGTCAGGATAAAGCCGTCGACGCAGACCATCACCGGCATCGACAATTCCTCGGCGAGCTTGAACGCCTGGATGTGCAGATCGACCGCCTCCTGGTTGGTCTCGGCGAACAGTTGCAGCCATCCGGCGTCGCGCATCGACATCGCGTCGGAATGATCGTTCCAGATATTGATCGGCGCGCCGATCGCGCGGTTGCCGAGCGTCATCACGATGGGAAGGCCGAGGCCGGAGGCGTTGTAGACCGCTTCCGCCATGAACAGGAGGCCTTGCGAGGCGGTGGCGGTATAGGCGCGGGCGCCCGCGGCGGAAGCGCCGATCGCGACCGACAGCGCCGCGAACTCGCTTTCGACATTGATGTATTCGCAGTCGACCAGCGCGCCTTCCTTCACCAGTTCGCCGAGGCCCTCGACGATGTGGGTCTGCGGCGTGATCGGATAGGCGCAGATCACTTCGGGACGGCACAGCGCGATGGCTTCGGCCATGGCATGCGAGCCTTCGATTTGCTTGAGCATCTGACTTCCTCAGGCTGCGCTTTCGCGTTGCTGCATCAGGACGAATTCATGCGCCTCCCGCGCAGCGGCGATATTGGCGGCACCGACCTTGCCGGGGAATGCCTCGCCGATCGCATGTTCGACGCTGTCGAGGTGAACGAATTGCGTCAGCGCCGCAAAGGCGCCGAGCAGCGCCGCATTCGGCACCGGCCGCCCGACATGCTTCATCGCGAATTCCGTCGCCGGCACGATGACCGCATGGCCCTTCAGCAGGCTATCGACGATCCGGCCGATATGGAGTTCGGCAAATGTCTTGTTGGTGTTGACCAGGAGGTAACCTTGGCCGGAGAGGCCGGCGAACACGTCGATCACCTTGAACAGCGTCGGATCCTGCACGATCAGGCAATCCGGCTCCAGGATCGGCTCGCGCAGCCTTATTTCCTTGTCGGCGATCCGGCAGAACGCCACCACCGGCGCCCCGGTGCGCTCGGATCCAAAACTGGGGAATGCCTGGGCGTGCCGCCCTTCGAAGAAGGCGGCGACCGAAAGCATCTCGGCCCCGGTGACCACCCCCTGCCCTCCGCGACCGTGAATTCGCACCTGAAACATCGGCGGTTCCCTCGCGGCCTGTTTCGGCCATCGCGCGGAAACCTAGCCCCGGTGCGGGGTGCATGCCTTGCGCTTGATCAAACCCGGGCCAGAGGGCTGAAAATCGGCCCACTGTTCCTCACAGCGTGATCGTCTCATAGCGGCGGCGTTCGGAGGCTTTCGCCACCGCTTCGGTCCTTGTGCGCGCGCCGAGTTTCCGGAACAGGGATTCGACGTGGAATTTCACCGTGTGCAGCGAGATGTCGAGGCGCCGCGCGATAGCCTTGTTGGTCATGCCTTCCGCCAGCGCCGCCAGCACTTCGAGTTCGCGTGGCGTCAATAGCGCGTGACCAAGCGTCTCGCCCATCGCGCCGAAGCCATTGTCCCGCGCGCCGGGCAAACGGACCACCAGGCCGGCGGCGACCGCCCGTATCGCGGCATCGATCTGGTTGGCATCGGCATCGCCGCGCAGCAGGCCGGGCAAATCGTCATCGGCGCCTCCGAGGCTGACGACCGGGCGGGTTTCGCCCGGCGGATTGTCGCCGTCGACCAGCACCACGTCGGCCGTGTCCTGCGGACCGACGACCACGTGCCCGGCTTCCGCGACCACCCGACCCAGCGCGGTACGGCGCTGCGGATCGGTCGCGCGGACGGCAACGCGCAGCCGCTCCAGGGGCGCCAGATTGCTCGCGACTGCACTCATGCGGCGCTCCGTTCTGCAATGGTCGTCTGCACCGTCATGACGGCTCCGCTCCTGATCAGGCGCAGATCCGCCTTCCGTCCGATACTCTCGGCGCCGAAATGCCTGGCGATCTTCCGGAATCGAACGGCCGATGTTCCGTCGACGCTCAGGATGATGTCGCCCGGCAGAATTCCCGCCTGCGCCGCCGGGCCGTCGTCGATGACCGACATCACCATCAGGCCGCTGGACTGGTCGGCGGCTTCGCGCAGTGCATCGGGTACCGCGACCGCCTGCAAGGCGACGCCGAGCCAGCCGCGCGCGATGCGGCCGTCCTTGAGCAATTGCGGCACCACACGCTCGATGGTCGCGGTCGGAATGGCAATGACCTGGCCGCCCGGCCCGAAGGTCGACATGCCGAGCGTGCCGCCGGCGGCGTCGAACACCGGCCCGCCCTCCTCGCGATGGGCGAGCCGGATATCGAGCACGATGCGCCGGTCGATGCGGCCGCCGCGGCTGCTATGCCATTCGGGAC
>JBAUUA010001240.1:0-10211 GCA_049582465.1 Bradyrhizobium sp.
CGTTTGACCGCCGCCAGCCGGGCCGTCGCCTCGCTGGTTTTCGGGCTGGCGGTTGCCTGCGCGCTCGGGCTTGCGACCGCGACGCCGGCCGCGGCGCAGAGTTTCACCTATAATCCGCAGCCGCCCCGGGTGGTGCCACCGCGCGTCGCCAACGACGGACAAATGCTCGTCCAAGCGACCGAGGTCGACTACGACTACAACAACTCGCGGGTGTCGGCGGTCGGCAACGTGCAGATGTTCTACAACGGAACGAGCGTCGAGGCCGACAAGGTCGTCTACGACCAGAAGACCAAGCGCCTGCATGCCGAAGGCAACATCCGCATGACCGATGCGGAAGGCAAGATCACCTACGCCAACATCATGGATCTGAGCGACGACTACCGCGACGGATTCGTCGATTCGCTGCGCGTCGACACCGCCGATGCGACGCGGATGGCCGCGACGCGCGCCGACCGCTCGAGCGGCAACTACACCGTGTTCGAAAACGGCGTCTATACCGCCTGCGCGCCCTGTAAGGACGATCCGAAGAAGCCGCCATTGTGGCAGGTCAAGGGTGCGCGCATCATTCACGACCAGAACGAGAAGATGCTGTATTTCGAGAACGCGCAGCTCGAGTTCTTCGGCGTTCCGATGGCGTATATGCCGTATTTCTCGACGCCCGACCCCACCGTGAAGCGCAAGACCGGCGTCCTGATGCCGGGCCTCTCGTCAAATTCGACCTATGGCTTCGGCGTCGAGGTCCCGTTCTACTGGGCGATCGCTCCCGATTACGACGCCACGTTCAGCCCGCGCATCATGAGCCGGCAGGGCGTCCTGTTCCAGGGCGAATTCCGTCAGCGCCTTCTGGACGGCGCCTACCAGATCCGCGCCTATGGCATCGACCAGCTCGATCCGAAAGCCTTTGCCGGACAGCCCGGAGACCGCACCTTCCGCGGCGGTATCGAGACCAAGGGCCAGTTCGCGCTGAGCGACAAATGGGTGTGGGGCTGGGACGGCGTCCTGCTCTCGGACTACTACTTCATGTCCGACTACCGGCTCTCCCAGTACAAGGATCCGCTGGCCTCCTTCCTCAGCCTGCCGACGGAAGCCGTTTCGCAGCTTTATCTGACCGGCGTCGGCAACCGCAGCTATTTCGACGCCCGCACCATCTACTATCTCAGCTTTTCCGGCTTCCAGCAGCAGGTCCCGGTCATTCACCCGGTCGTCGATTATTCGAACGTGCTGAACAACAACTGGTTCGGCGGCGAAGTCAGCTACAAGACCAACTTCACCAGCCTGACGCGCAACGACGCCGCCTTCGACCCGATCACGACGCTCGCCAACACCAACAGCCTGTGCACGACGGCCTCCGCCGATCCGATGGCGCGGCTGCCGACGCAATGTCTCCTGCGCGGCATGCCCGGCACCTACACGCGGGCGACGGCCGAGGCGCAATGGCGGCGGTCGTTCACAGATTCCGCGGGCGAAATCTGGACGCCGTTCGCGAGCATCCGGGCGGACGCGATCGACGCCGAGATCTCGAACCAGCCCGGCGTCTCGAACTTCCTGCCGACCGGCAATACCCAGGCGCTGCGGGTGATGCCGACCATCGGCCTCGAATATCGCTATCCCTTCATCAACGTTCAGCCCTGGGGCACCACGACGATCGAGCCGATCGCGCAGGTCATCGCGCGCCCCAACGAAACCTATGCCGGCAAGCTCCCCAACGAAGACGCCCAGAGCATGGTGTTCGACGCCAGCAATCTGTTCAGCGTCGACAAATTCTCCGGCTACGATCGGGTTGAAGGCGGCGGCCGCGCCAATGTCGGCGCGCAGGCGACCACGCAGTTCGACCGCGGCGGCACGGTCAATGTGCTGTTCGGGCAGTCCTACCAGCTGTTCGGCCTGAACTCGTACGCGGTGCAGGACGTGACCAATACCGGCGTCGATTCCGGCCTGCAGAATGCGAAGTCCGACTATGTCGCGCGCGTCAATTACTCGCCCAACCGCACCTACACCTTCAGCGTGCGCACGCGCATGGACGAGGCGACGCTGAACATCAACCGCTTCGAGGCCGAAGGCCGTGCGGCCTTCGACCGCTGGTCGGTCAGCATGCTGTACGGCAATTATGCCCCGCAGCCGGAGTTGGGATACCTGACCCGCCGCGAAGGACTGCTGGGCAGCGCGTCGGTCAAGCTGGCCGCCAACTGGGTGGTGTCGGGAAGCGCCCGGTGGGATCTCGAGGCCAACAAGATCAATCAGTACGTCATTGGCGCCGGATATGTGGACGATTGCTTCGTGCTGGCGGCCAACTACGTGACGTCCTACAGCTACTCCGCCGGCACCACCCCGCCCGTGCTCAATCACTCCTTCATGCTGCAGATCGGCTTGCGCACCATCGCCAATTCGGCCGCGTCGGCGACCGGAGCCAGTGGCCTTCAGTAGAGCTGGCGTCGGGCGCGCAACCGCAAGACGGGTTCCCACCGTCGCCAGTGCAATTCGAACCGGCTGATATTGCGAACATGACAATGACGACCACGTTCTCTCATCGCCTCTCGTCCCTGATCCTCGGCTGCGCCACGGGCCTCGGCGTGATGGTCTGCGCCGTGCCGTCGCATGCACAGTCCGTCGCCGTCATGGTCAACGGCGACCCCATCACCAGTTACGACATCGAACAGCGCACCAAGCTGAACTTCCTGACCACTCACAAGCCTTCCGACCGGCAACAGGTGGTCAACGAACTGATCGATGAAAAGCTGAAGATCAAGGAGGCCAAGAAATACGGCGTCGACCCCTCCGCTTCCGATATCGATCAGGCTTTCGCATCGATGAGCGGAAGAATGCGGGTCTCGCCGGAGCAATTGACCAAATCGCTCGAAAGCCAGGGCGTTCGCCCCGACACGCTGAAGGCCCGCATCAGGGCCGACATGGTTTGGACCAGCCTGGTGCGCGGACGATTCAAGGAGAGCCTTCAGGTCGGCGAGAAGGACGTCGCCGCCGCCGCCCAAGCCAACGGCGGCGATGAAAAGCAGGAAGGGGATTCTTTCGAATACAAGATGCAGCCGATCGTTCTGGTCGTCCCGCGCGGATCCGCCCCCGCTGTCGTCGAAGGAAGGCAGAAGGAGGCCGAAGCGTTGCGCAACCGCGTGCAGACCTGCGCCGACGCCAACGCTCTCTTCAAGTCCATGCCGAATGCCGCGATACGCGACACCGTGGTCAAGACCTCGGCCGATATCCCGCAAGTCCTTCGCGAGGTCCTCGACAAGACCCCGATCGGCCATCTGACCGCGCCCGAGATCACCAAACAGGGCGTCGAGATGGTGGCGCTGTGCGCACGGCAACCCACCACCATCGACACCCCGAAAAAGAAGGAAATCCGGGACAAGATGTACGTGGAGAAATACGAAGCGAAGTCGAAATGGTATCTGCAGGAAATCCGCAAAGCCGCGATGATCGAATACCGTTGACGCATGGCAAAGCCCCTCGCGCTGACTTCAGGCGAACCCGCGGGCATCGGACCCGATATCACTATCGCGGCGTGGCTGCGCCGCAATGAGCTGAATCTCCCCGCCTTCTACCTGCTTGGCGACCCCGACTTCCTCAGGCGCCGCGCGAAACTGCTCGGGCTTGCCGTTGCGATCGCCGATGTCAACGCCGAGGACGCGGTTGCCGCCTTCGCCGATGCATTGCCTGTCGTGGCCACCGGCCACGGCGCGACGGCGCAGCCGGGCCAGCCCGACGATACCAGCGCCGACGCCGCCATCGCCTCGATTCGTCAGGCGGTCCTCGACGTCGCCAACGGGCGGGCCCGCGCGGTCGTCACCAATCCGATCGCCAAGAGCGTGCTCTACCGTGCCGGATTCCGGCATCCCGGCCATACCGAATTTCTCGCCGAACTGGCGGCGACCGGCGGCCGCACGCCGCAGCCGGTGATGATGCTGTGGTCCCCTGCCCTCGCCGTCGTTCCCGTGACCATCCATCTGTCGCTGCGTGAGGCGATCGCGCAGCTGTCGAGCGAGCTGATCGTCACGACCGCCCGCATCGTGGTGGCGGATCTGAAAGCCCGCTTCGGCCTCGCCAATCCCCGGCTCGTGGTATCCGGCCTCAATCCCCACGCCGGCGAAGACGGCACGCTCGGCACCGAGGACCAGACCATCGTGGAACCGGCCGTCGAGATCCTGCGTCGCGAAGGCATCGCGGTCCGCGGCCCGCTGCCCGCCGACACCCTGTTTCACGAGGCCGCGCGCAAGACCTATGACTGCGCGATCTGCATGTATCACGATCAGGCATTGATCCCGATCAAGACGCTCGCCTTCGACGACGCCGTCAACGTCACGCTCGGATTGCCGTTCATTCGCACTTCCCCCGATCACGGCACCGCCTTCGACATTGCCGGCACCGGCAAGGCCAATCCGTCCAGCCTAGTCGCGGCATTGCGGCTGGCCGACCGCATGGCGGCGATGCAGGGCGCATGAGCGCGATCGACGACCTTCCGCCGCTTCGCGAGGTCATTCGCCAGCATGCGCTGTCCGCCCGCAAATCGCTCGGCCAGAACTTCCTTTTGGACCTCAACCTCACCGCACGGATCGCGCGCGCCGCGGGCCCGCTCGAAGACGCCACGATCGTCGAGGTCGGCCCGGGTCCCGGCGGGCTGACGCGTGCGTTATTGGCGTTGGGCGCACGGCACGTCATCGCGGTGGAGCGCGACCAGCGCGCCCTTCCGGCGCTGGAAGATATCTCCAGGCGGTATCCGGGACGCCTCGAGATCGTGTGCGCCGACGCCCAGCATTTCGATCCGCGGCCGCTGATCGGCGGCACAAAAGCGAAAATCGTCGCCAACCTGCCCTACAACATCGCGACCGCGCTCCTGATCGACTGGCTGTCGATCGAACCGTGGCCGCCATGGTACGACATGATGGTCCTGATGTTTCAGCGCGAAGTGGCCGAGCGCATCGTGGCGCGCGAGGATGACGAAGCCTATGGACGGCTGGCGGTGCTCGCCAACTGGCGCGCCGAGACCAAAATCCTGTTCGACATTTCTCCGGCCGCCTTCGTGCCGCAACCCAAGGTCACCTCCTCGGTGGTGCGATTGGTGCCGCGCAACACGCCGGAGCCGTGCGACCGCAGGACACTCGAACAGGTTTCCGCCGCCGCGTTCGGCCAGCGGCGGAAAATGCTGCGGCAAAGCCTCAAATCGCTGGCGGTCGACCCGGCCCGGCTGGCCGCGGCCGCCGGTGTCGATCCGACGCGGCGCGCCGAGACCATCCCGGTCTCCGGCTTTGTTGCCATGGCCCGCGAATTGACCAATATACGCGGCACAAAATCAAACGTGCCTTAAGGAGAGAAGCACCATGGCGCTGATGCGACGTCAATCACTGGTTAAATTCGACGCGCCGCTGTGTGAAACCATCGTCGACACGCCGAAGCCGGTGGCCAGGGAGGTCCTGGTCCGTATCGAGCGCTGCGGGCTGTGCCATTCCGACCTGCATATCCAGGACGGCTACGCCGACCTCGGCGGCGGCAAGCGGCTGGACACCACCCGCGGCATGACGCTGCCATTCACGCTTGGACACGAGATCGCAGGCGTCGTCGAGGAAGTCGGCCCCGACGCTTCCAGCGACCTGATCGGCAAGAAGAAGGCGGTGTTTCCGTGGATCGGCTGCGGGCAGTGCCGCGATTGCGCCAATGGCGACGAAAATCTCTGCCTCAAGCAGCGGTTTCTCGGCGTCTCCATCGACGGGGGCTTCGCCAGCCACGTGCTGGTGCCGGACGCGAAATACCTCCTGGACTACGACCCGCTGCCGGTCAATCAGGCGGCAACCCTGATGTGCTCGGGCGTGACCGCCTATGGCGCGCTGAAGCGGCTGGTCGACCGGCCGCGGCAGCGCAATCTCCTGCTGATCGGGCTTGGCGGCGTCGGCATGATGGGCCTTTCCTTCGCGCAAGCCATGTTCAAGCAAAAGATCTCGGTCGCGGATTTGAGCCCGGCGGCGCGCGAGGCGGCACTGCAGAACGGCGCCGCCGTCGCCTACGACCCTTCCGAGGCCGACGTGGTCAAACGCATCATCAAGGAAACCGAAGGCGGCTTCGACGAAATCGTCGACTTTGCCGGCAACGAGAAGTCGATGGCGTTCGCGGTCTCGGTAGTGGCGCGCGGCGGCAAGATCGTGGTGTCCGGATTGATGGGCGGCAATTTCAGCCTGCCCATGGTACAGTGGATCTACAAGCGCATGACGATCGAGGGTTTCATGGTCGGAACACTGGCCGAAGGGCATGAGCTGATGGCGCTGGCGCGCGCCGGAAAGATCAAGCCGACACCCATGAAAGAAGAGCCGATGGGCGACGTCCAGAAATGGATCGACGAATTGCGGGCCGGAAAAGTCGTCGGGCGTATCGTGCTGAAGAACTGAGGCACAGCATCTTTTAAGCCTCGCCAAAAGAGGAGGAGTGCCATGTAGCCTCGCTTGACAGGGAGGACACTAATGGCTTGTTGGAGGAGAAGTTCTGCTCTCGCCGCGCTGGCGGCGCTCGCACTTGGCCTGGCTGCGACGCCGGCCCCGGCGCAGAAGCAATACAGTTCCGGCGCCAGCGACGCCGAAATCAAGATCGGCACCACCACGCCCTATAGCGGCCCGGCGTCGGCCTATTCGGCCGGCGCGGTCTCCGCCACCGCCTACTTCGCGATGATCAACGACCAGGGCGGGGTCAACGGCCGCAAGATCAATTTCATCAGTCTCGACGACGCCTACAGCCCGCCCAAGACGGTGGAACAAATCCGGCGCCTGATCGAAAGCGACGAGGTGCTGTTCCTGGTCAATCCCGTCGGCACGGCGACCAATATGGCCGTGGTCAAATACATCAACCAGAAACAGGTGCCGCATCTGTTCATCGGCACCGGCGCAACCGTCTTCAACGACCCCGAGCATTATCCCTGGACGATGAGCTGGACGCCGCATTACGCATCGGAAGGCGAGATCTACGCCAAGTACATTCTGTCGGTGAAGCCCGATGCCAGGATCGGCATCCTGGCACAGAACGACGATCTCGGCCGCGACTATCTCCTGGGCTTCAAGCGCGGTCTCGGCGACAAGGCCTCGACGATGATCGTGTCGACGCAGACCTACAACACCACCGACCCGACCGTGGATTCCCAGGTGGTTTCGCTGAAGACGTCGGGCGCGGACGTCTTCTTCATCGTCACGATCCCGAAATTTTCCGCGCAAGCCATTCGCAAGGCCTATGACATCGACTGGCATCCGCAGGAATTCGTGGTCAGCGTCGGTTCGTCGATCGCGGGCGCCATCAAGCCGGCGGGCTTTGAAGCGGCCAAGGGCATCATCTCGGCGGCCTATCAGAAGGATCCGGCCGATCCGCAGTGGCGCGACGATCCGCAGATGCAGGCCTGGAACGTGTGGATGGACAAGTACAACCCGCGCATCAGCAAGAGCGACTACTACGCGCCCTATGGCTACAACATCGGTTACGCGGTGGTGCAGCTGCTCAAGCAATGCGGCGACGATCTCACCCGCGAGAACATCATGAAGCAGGCCTCCCACCTCGACATGGAGCTGCCGCTGCTGCTGCCGGGAATCCGCCTCAGGACCACCCCGACCGATCTGCGTCCGATCAAGCAGATGCGGCTGGTGCGGTTCGACGGCTCGCGCTACGTGCTGTTCAGCGACGTGCTCGCGAGCGACTGACCCTCCCTGCAAAGACGCGGGCGGCGCCTTTCGCGGCGCTCGCACACGTCAACGCCCGCGATCCGCGCAACCGGCATCCGCCGCTCCCGAGACTTGCGGCAGTCTGATGGCTGCATCGGGGCGGCGGCGCACGCCAAGACAAGAACAAACAACCGCTCTGTTTTCGGCCGATATTGGGCATTTCTACCGCAACCGCGGGCCTAAATTAAACCCTACCCCTTCCGGAATTGCGGCTTATTGCCACCCAAGTCTTTGCGGAGACAGGGGGCGTGAAGTGTTGCGTATCATCACCGGAGGGGCACATGCCCGACAGAGCTGCGAAATTCGTCTCCGCAATCGTCGCCAGTGTTCTCGCAGGCACCTCTCTCGCCGCCATATCGCTCAACGCGGTGCGCGCCGCTGACGATTGCCTTGCCGCACCGAACGCCGAAACACCCGCGGGCGGTCATTGGTACTACCGCATCGATCGCGCCACCAAACGCCATTGCTGGTATCTCCGGACGGAAGGCGAGACGCTTCCGCAAGCCGCCGTGCCGAATTCCGCGCCGGATTCCTCCGCTGCGGCAAAGCCGGTTGCGCCGGTCGCCGCCGCGCCGATGCAGCGCTCGGTCGCGGACGCACATGCCGAACTGACTGCGCAGACCGGCATCGAACCACCCAGGCGCAACGGCGGCCTTGCTCCGGCGATGCCGGCCAATCCGGCCGCGAGCGAAAACAACAAGGCAGCCGCGCCGGGCGCCGATGCGGCGCAATCGGTCGTCGCCTCTCGCTGGCTCGACCCGTCCGCCATGAGTTCGATGACGCTCAGTCCGCCACCGGCACCGAGCCAGGTGGCCGCGAACGTGCCACCCGAATCCCAGACCGATTCGACCCAACCGGGTTCTACCCAATCCGATTCCTCGCAATCTGATTCAGCAGCGGCTCCGCCGTCCGCGGCTGCCGCCGTTCCGCTCGCGGCCGCCGATTCATCGCAAGGCCTGCCTGCCTCGCTCCCGATGCTGCTCGCCGTGATGACCGGTGCGCTGGCGCTCGCCGGCCTCACCGCAAGCCTGGTTCTCAAATTCGGCGGCGCGCGGCGTACGGTGCACTTGCGCGTGCGCCGCGAAAAGCTCTGGGAGGCTGTGGATGACGATCGCATCGGGCTGTCGCCCAGCGCGGATGCCGATGTCATTCCGCGCCGGCCGCATTTTCCGCGCGACCTCGATCAACCCGCCGAGCCGAACGACAGGGTTGCCAAATTCTACGCGCAGCTATCCAAGCAGGCCCGCGCAGCTGACGGCTGAAGCCGATGGAAAACCTAAGGCTATTTCTCGAGCTGCCGTTGCAGCTCGCGGACGAACGTCGTCAGACCGGTGCGGCGTTCGCGCCTCAGCCGCTCGGCCTTGAGGATCGACTGCACTTCGGCGAAGGCCTCGTCGATATCGCGATTGATCACGATGTAATCATACTCGGCCCAATGGCTCATTTCGTGGCTGGCGCGGCTCATCCGCCCGCGGATCACCTCATCGGAGTCCTGGGCGCGGGAGTGCAGGCGCTTTTCAAGATCGGCGGCCGACGGCGGCAGGATGAAGACACTGACGACATCAGCGCGGGCCTTTTCCCGCAATTGCTGGGTGCCCTGCCAATCGATGTCGAACAGCACGTCATGTCCCGCCGAGAGCACGGCCTCGACCGGGGCGCGCGGCGTGCCATAGCGATTGTCGAACACGGTGGCCCATTCCAGGAGATCGCCGCGCTTGGCCATCGCCTCGAATTCGGCATTTCCGATGAAACGATAATCGCGCCCGTCGACTTCGCCCGGCCGCTTCGGCCGCGTGGTCGCCGACACCGACATTGTCAGGCCGGGCATCCGCTCGATCAGCAGGCGCGACAGCGTGGTCTTTCCGGCGCCCGACGGCGATGACAGCACGAACATCAGTCCGCGCCGCTCAACCCCGTCGAAGCCGTGACCGCCTGCCGTCATGCCTCACTCCAGATTCTGGACCTGTTCGCGGAATTGCTCGACCACGTTCTTCATCGCAAGCCCGGTGTTGGTCAATTCGAGATCGTTTGACTTGGAGCAGCAGGTATTGACCTCGCGATTGAATTCCTGCGCCAGGAAATCGAGCCTCCGTCCGATCGGGCCGCCCTTGCCGATCATCTCGCGCGTCTGCGAAACGTGCGAGGCGATGCGGTCGAGTTCTTCGCGAATGTCGGCCTTGGCCGCGATCAGCAGCGCCTCCTGATTGAGCCGGTCGGGGTCGAACCGGTCGGAGGTTTCCAGCAGCGCCGCGATCTGCTCGGCGAGCCGCGCCTTGATCGCCTCGGGCTTGCGGCCGGGAGCGGCCTCTGCCCGCTGCGCCAGGCGCTCCAGCTCGTCCATCCGCTGGATCAGGATCTGTCCGAGCGTCACGCCCTCGCGCTGGCGCATCTCGACGAGGTCGAGCAGCGCCTGATCGAACGCGGCCGCGGCGGCCGCCTTCGCCGCCTTGTCCTCGTCCTCGCTGCTTTCGGGCTCGACGACCTCGATCACGCCCTTGATCGCCAGCAATC
>JBAUUA010001241.1:0-3025 GCA_049582465.1 Bradyrhizobium sp.
GCTCAACGGCGTCATGGCTGCGGTCAATCCGGCCGCGGACGTCAAGGACCTCTCGGACGGTCCCAAGGGCAGCCTTGTCGTCAACAACGTCGGCGTTGCTCCGCCGGGATCGGGCCATTTGACACTGAAGGGCGTGTCGTTCCGTCTCGCGCCCGGTGAATGCCTCGGCATCATCGGTCCATCCGGCTCCGGCAAATCCATGCTCGGCAAGATCATCGTTGGAATTTCCGCTCCAACGGCGGGTTCCGTCCTGCTCGATGGTGTCGACGTCCTGTTCCTGCGCGACTCCGGCGGCGGCCGGCGCCTCGGATATCTGCCGCAGGATATCGAGCTGTTCGGAGAGACGGTAAAGGACATCATTGCGAGGCTGGACGGCGCCGACTTGCAAAAGGTCATCGAAGCGGCAAAGCTGACCGGCCTTCACGAGATGATCATCCGGCTGCCGAAGGCGTACGATACGGCCGTCGTCGGGGGAGGGGCCAATCTCTCGCGCGGGTTTCGTCAGCGTCTCGGCGTTGCGCGGGCGTTTTTTGGCGACCCGCACCTCGTGGTCCTCGACGAGCCGAACGCCAGCCTCGACTATTTCGGCGAGCGGGTGCTCTTCGAAGCCATCGAACGAATGAAGGCGGCCAACACCACGGTGGTCATCATTACCCACCGCCTGGGGATACTCGCCGCCACGAACAAGATTGCGATCATGCAGGGCGGCACGGTCAGCGCATTCGGGGACAGCAAGGAAATCTTCGAGCGGTATCTGGCCCGGCCTCAGGTCGGCTCACGCGAATCCGCGCGGCCGGCTTCGAGCCGGGAATGCGAGAGCGACATTGGCGCCTCGCCGCAACCGGTCATGCCGTGAGCCCCGGCAAACCTCTCACGGTTGCTCTGCCCGAAGGGGAAGATGATCTCATGGAAACCGCGTTCAATCGCGTCGAGATCCGGGAGGTGCCGGGGCATCCGGGATCGGGCCCACCGGCGCTGCGCGACCGGCTTCGCGGCGTCATCTGGCCGGGAAACCTGCTGGTCTGCTGCTTTGTCCTCGGCCTCGGCACCTGGTCGACCCTCGCACCGCTCGAGAGCGCTGCGATTGCGGTCGGCACCGTCGAGTCCGAGTCGAGCCGCAAGACGATCCAGCATCTCGAGGGTGGCATCATCAAGGAAATTCTGGTTGCAGACGGCGACGTCGTCCACGCCGGACAAACCCTGATCTCGCTGGAGGATACCAAGGCCCGCGCCGAAGCCGAGAGCCTGCAAGGCCAGTTGTGGGACGCGACGGCGCGGGAAGCCCGGCTCCAGGCGGAACAGCGCGGAGAGGAGCGGGTGTCGTTTCCGGCCGAGCTGAAGGCGGCGCGGAAGGCGAATCCATCGCTCGCGGTCGTTCTTGCGGGCCAGCAAAGCATTTTCGAAACGCGCCGGCAGGTCTTCCAGTCGCAAGCGGCGGTCAATCGGGACAGGAGGGCGCAGGTCGAAAAAGAGATCGAGGGCCTGACGGCGCAGCAAAGCGCGGCCTCGAAGCGCATCGAAATCGTCCGCGAGGAAGCGGATACAGTCGCCATGCTCGTGAACAAGGGGCTCGAGCGTCGCCCGCGGCTTCTGAGCCTGCAGCGGGAAACAGCCGACATCGAGGGACGGCGCGGTGAAATTGTCGCGCAGATATCGCGCGCTGAGCAGGTCATCAACGAATCGCAGGCAACGCTCATCAAACTGGAGAATGACCGCCAAAACGAGATCGCGCAGTCGCTGCGCGAGGTACAAAGCCAGATTTTCCAGATACGCGAGCGACTGCAGGCAGCCGACGATCTGCTGCTGCGTACCGCGGTCAAGGCACCCGAAGATGGCGTGGTGACCGACCTGCGGGTTCATACGCCAGGTGGCGTGGTCGGCGCCGGCGCACCGCTCATGGATCTCGTTCCCCGGCAAGATCGTCTGGTCATAACTGCGCGCGTCAGGCCCGAGGATATCGACGTGGTCCGTCCCGGACTGGGCGCCGACGTGAATCTCCTGCCTTACAACCAGCGCCGCGTGCCAAGGCTCAAAGGAATCGTTACGCGCGTCTCCGCCGACCGTCTCCTCGACAAGCGGACCGACCAGCCGTATTACGCCACGAAGATTCGCGTCGAGAATCCACGGGTCGCCGAGATCGACGGCATCCGGATTATTCCGGGGATGCCGGCCCAGGTCTTCATCAAGACGGGTCGTGGCACCGTGGCACTCTACGCCCTCAAGCCTCTGCTCGACAGCTTCAACAACGCGTTCCACGAGGATTGAGTCGGCCGGGAGGGAGCGGGCAGGGCGACCTCTGGGGAAGATCAGGGGATTCGTGGGTGGAGTCCTTTACCGTTAAGCCGGCCGCTCCAGCGCAGGACCGCCTCGGTGCGGTTGCTCGCGGAACATTTTCGCATGATGTGTTGAATATGCATTTTCACGGTGTTTTCCGAAAGGTTGAGCTTGGCGGCGATCAACTTGTTGGGGAGGCCGAGTTCCAGCGCCGCGAGCACCTGTTGTTCGCGGGGTGTCAGGTCGACAATCGCCCTCTCGGGAAAAATCCTGGCGGCGTCCTTGCCCTGGTGGATTCCCGATAATTCGGGAGCACGGGCATATGGCGATGTCGCCTTGAGACTTGGCGTCTCGACAATCGGCAACGGCCGGTAGACCCCACCGGCAAGAACAAGGCGCAATCCTGCGATTGCGACCTCGACCGGGATCGAGATTGGGAAAAACCCGCGAACCCCGCGTTGCATCGCGATCGAGGCGGTAGCGTCATCGTCGCGATTTGACAGCAGCGCGACGTAGGCGTTCGGAAAGGACTCTGCGATGAGCGTCAGGCTATCCTCGATCGAAGGATCCGTGATCTGCTTGTCCTCCATATTCAGCGCGATCAGGCGGACATCTCTTCTTGATAACCAGTTCAGGCCACTCGTCGACGGCATTTCGACAATCTCGTATCCGGCGAATTCTCGCTTCAGGATACTGAGGATGCAGGTCCGCGCCAGGACGTTATGCTCGATAATCACGAGCACCGGCGGTG
>JBAUUA010001242.1:0-12625 GCA_049582465.1 Bradyrhizobium sp.
AAGCTGGAGGTGCCAAGATTAGAAGGCAGATGAACGCGCCTAGAGCGAGACGACCAATCTTATGCAACGTCGAGATTTGTGATGGTTCGCGGTGTCCGAACAAACGCAGCGGCCAACCAAGCACCAATCCGATAAGGTAGAAAAATGCCCTCAAGAAGTTCCACGCTACACTCTCAAGCAGAAGACATCAGCACCGACTTGTTGCGGACATGAACCGCAAGTGAGGCGTCCTCTTAGGGACACGTCGCGGGTTCTGGTTGGAATGCGGATGGGGTAGCCCCGACGGCCGCAAGCTGCTCGCGGCGTTCCAGTAGGTCCCGTCGTTCAGGCGAGCGTCGAGAGGGTCGATCCGGGTGAGCCGACCGAGGTCGATTGCGCGGACACCGACGCCGCCGATTCCTGCACGCTGATCTCGCCCGTTGCGTAATTGACCAGGAACGTGATCGACGACGATTGGGCGTTCACCGAGCTTGAGGAGATCGAGCCGGCCGACGACGAGGAGGCCGAAGCGCTGGTTGCGGTGGCTACGTTCTGCGTGATCGTGATGGCGTCGATGGCTTCATTGTTGCTGTTGGCTATCCCGATGCTGATCCCGACACCAGGAGGTAACCCGCTGCTGCCGCCGGCGCCGGCACTCGGCCCGAAATGCTTGTTGAAGGCCTGCACGCCGTTGCCGCTCAGTTCGATCCCGTAATACTGCGTGCTGGCATTGGTATCGAGCGTCAGCGTGAAGCCATTGAAGGTCACGCTGTTCGACAGGCTCTTTGTCGGCGTAAATGTCTCGAATGGCTGCGGTTGATCGGCGTCGGTGGCCGCCGTGATCTGCGCCACGATCGCCCCGACCTTCGAGCCGGTCGTCGGCTCCGCCGGCTGTGTGCCCGTCGGCTGGGTATTGGCGTCGAGGATACTCTGCAAGCTGTCGGTCGCGCTCGTCTTGCTGGCGTTGACGCGATGTGCCTCGACATAGGCTTGCAAACGGTCGGCTGCGGCCTGATCGGACTGAGCCTTCGCCGCGGCTGCCTTCGCCTGATCGGACAGGGTGACGACGGTGGCGGGTCCGTCGCCGCCGGTCGATGTCGCTCCGGACGAGGAATCGGAGTTCGCGCCTGTAGCTGCCGGCGTCAGGGCGCCGCCGGAGCCGCCCGAGATCAGTTGGGCCAGGGCGTCGCCGATGGACGGCACGGTTGCAGAAATCGTCGTCAAAAGGACCTCCGCAGATCGCGCCCTGCGATGACGGGAGCTTGCTTGATCAGGGTTAAGGATGTTTGAAATTCAGCGCGGCACTCCCTTCCTGGCGTGCCTTGGCCTGATCCGGCACCGCTAGAAACCAGCCGATATGCTCTCCGCTCAAATCTCGCGCCTGCGCTCACCGGGTACGAACTGGGCGAACACCTGGCTAACCCGCGCTGCGGGCGAGGGATATCTCGCGAATCTGCGTCCGGCCGGAGCCGGTTCTGGACCTGTCCAGAACGCACCCGTCGTGATCGAATCCTTCACCAGCCAGCGCTCCGCCGGAGCGGCGTCCGCACCCAGCCAGGATCTGCTGGTGGTTACCGAATGTTTGACAGGCTCGCTCTCGTCGGGACCGAGATAGACGTGACTGACGTACAGGAATGCGACCAGTGCGGCGAACGCAAGGGCAAGTTCTTTCAAAATGGGCATCGTTATCCGAGCCTCCCTGTTTGGGGGCAGGATGAATCAGCCGCTATGAAAGCCGCGGTAACGGCCGCGCGGCATTTGCCTGAATGGTTGCTCGCCGGTTAGCGCTTTCAGAAGCATTTTGGGCCAGCTCAGGCGCCTTCCTTTGTGCGCGCCGCGCGATCCGAGCGAACGCTGATCGGCGCCAGCGGCCGACCTTGTCACACGGACCGGCGGCGGCAGCCGCCTTGACCTTCATCAATACGAAGCAAATCCGGAGTGATTTATTGGCGTCATGTCTGGATATATCAGGTCTTTCCTCGAAATCGGATTGCAGGACGTCGGTCTTGTCGGCGGCAAGACCGCCTCGCTCGGCGAACTCTATTCAACGCTCGCCTCCGAAGGGGTGGCCGTCCCCAACGGCTTTGCCATCACGGCCGACGCTTACCGCGATGCGCTGTCACAGCCCGGCGTCGCCGACGAGCTGCATCGGCTTCTCGACGGTCTCGACAAGCGCAAGATCAGGCGGCTTGCGGCCGTCGCCGCCAAGGCCCGCGAAGTCGTCTACCGGGCGATGGACACGGCACCGCTCCGCGAGCAGATCGTGGAAGCATATCGCCAGCTTGAGCGGGAGGCCCGGGCCGGGGTCGCGGTCGCCGTGCGGAGTTCGGCGACGGCGGAGGATCTGCCGACCGCGAGTTTCGCGGGCCAGCATGAAAGCTTCCTCAATGTGCGGGGGCCGAAGGACCTGTTCGAGGCCTGCCGGCGCTGCTTTGCCTCGATTTTCACCGACCGCGCGATCTCCTATCGCATCGACAACGGGTTCGATCACTTCAAGGTCTTCCTTTCGGTTGCCGTGATGAAGATGGTGCGCTCGGACATCGGAGCCAGCGGCGTCATCTTCACGCTCGACACCGAATCCGGCTTCCGCGACGTGGTCTTCGTCACCGGTTGTTACGGCCTCGGCGAGACCATCGTTCAGGGCGAGGTCGATCCCGACGAGTTCTACGTTCACAAGCCGACGCTCGCGCAAGGGTTCCGCTGCGTGCTGCGCCGCCGGCTCGGGGCCAAGCAGATACGCATGATCTACGGCAAGCGGGGCGGCAGCCATGCGACGCTGACCCGGAACGTGCCCGATGCCGAGCGGCGGAGATTCTGCATTTCCGACGCGGAGGTGCTCAACCTGGCCGACTTCGCGGTGCGGATCGAGGCGCATTATTCCAAGCATGCCGGCACCGCCATGCCGATGGACATCGAATGGGCCAAGGACGGTGCCGACGGCAAGCTTTATATCATCCAGGCGCGGCCCGAGACGGTGGCCTCGCAGCGCTCGCCGGACGTCTACGAAACCTACGCGCTGAAGGGACGGGCGCCCGTCATCGTCATCGGCCGCGCGGTCGGCGAAAAGATCGCTGCCGGGCGCACGCGCCGTATCGCGGGCGCGCGAGATCTCGCAGCCTTCAAGCCCGGCGAGATATTGGTCGCGCCGGCGACCAGTCCGGATTGGGAGCCGGTCATGAAGATCGCGGCCGGCGTCATCACCGACACCGGCGGCCGGACCTGCCATGCCGCCATCGTGGCTCGCGAGCTCGGCATTCCCGCTGTCGTGGGCGCAACCCACGCCACCGAGAAGCTCAAGACTGGGACGAGCGTCACCATCTCCTGCGCCGAAGGCGACATCGGCAGCGTCTATCAGGGCGCGGTCGCCTTCGACGTGACGCGAACACCCCTGAGCGAACTCAGGCAGCCACGTACCCCGATCATGGTGAATGTCGGCACCCCCGAAATGGCGTTCCGGGTGGCGATGCAGCCGCAAGCAGGCGTCGGACTGGCGCGCATGGAGTTCATCATCAGCGAGCATATCGGGGTGCACCCGATGGCGCTTCTCAAGCCGGAGAAGATCGCAAGCGCCAAGGCGAGGGCCACGATCGCCCGCCTGGTTGCAGGCTACAAGAGTCCGTCCGATTTCTTCATCGAAAGGCTGGCGGAAGGCGTCGGCACCATCGCCGCGGCATTCTATCCCAAGCCAGTGATCGTGCGGTTGTCCGACTTCAAGACCAACGAATATGCGAGCCTGCTGGGCGGCGAGGCGTTCGAGCCCAAAGAGGACAATCCGATGCTCGGATTCCGCGGGGCCTCCCGCTACAGCCATCCGGCTTACGCCGAAGGCTTCGCGCTGGAATGCGCGGCGCTCCGCCGGGTGCGCGAGAAGATGGGGCTTTCCAATCTGCGCATCATGGTGCCGTTCTGCCGCACCGTCGAGGAAGGCCGGCGCGTGATCGGGACGATGGCGGCCAACGGGCTCAAGCGCGGCGAGGGCGGGCTGGAGATCTACGTGATGTGCGAAATTCCGAACAACGTCATTCAGATCGACGCGTTTTCCGAATTGTTCGACGGCTTTTCGATCGGCTCGAACGATCTTACCCAGCTCACGCTGGGGGTGGACCGGGATTCCGATATCGTCGCCTTCGATTTCGATGAACGCGATCCCGGCATGCTGGAAATGTTCCGGCAGGCCGTGGTGGGCGCCAAGCGCAACGGACGCCACGTCGGCATCTGCGGCGAAGCGCCCGCGAATTATCCGGAGATCGCGCGTTACCTGACCGGGCTTGGCATCGATTCGATCAGCGTCAATCCCGCAAGCGTGTTTCGCACCATGGCGGCAGTTGCCGAGGCCGAAACGGAGCAGGCGAAAACCAATATGTAACGATTTGAATCGTGACGGCCGCTAAACGGCCGTCGCGGCTTCGGCATGAATCTGTTCGGCCGTTTCATTGACCCTGGTCATGGTTTGCGTCAGCTCCGCATAGACCTCGTCCTGGATCGTCACCGTGCCGTAATTGGAATTTTCGCCGTCAAAACGCCCTTCGGCCGGCTGATCGGCATGCTCGAACCAGTGATAGCCAACCACGGTCGGCTTTCGCAGCGCCCCAGAGACATAGCGCTCGAAGCATAGGGCGCGCCCGGCCTGGCTTTCCACCCGCGGTCCGGCGCCGCGGCTGTTGGGCAGGCCTGCATCGTCGCCACGGAAGGAGAATTCGGAGATCAGGCAGGGCTTTCCGCAGGCTGCATAGGCATCGATCACGGCGCCGGCGTCGAGATCGTAGCAATTGAAGGAGACCACATCGGCATAGCGGGCGGCCGCGGCGATGACATTGGGATGCGGCTGATAGCCGAACCGCGAGCCGATCACGAGATGATTGGGGTCGGCAGCCTTGATGGCCGAGACGCACAATTCGAAATAGGCCTCGGCGACGACGGCGACAAAGGCATCGCAATCGGCGAAAAATGCCGCGCGCGTGGGATTGGCGAGGTTGGCCCTGGTCTCGAGCGCGTCGTTCAGGCCGCCGGGCGGCATTCTGAAGAACGGCGCCTCGACCGGACCGATGGTGCCGAATTCCTCCCATGATCGCGCCTTTGTGCGCCAGACCGCATTGAACTGCGAAAACTCCCGATAGCGCTCCTCCAGCCTCCTGATGGCCGCGACGCGGCCGGGGCGGTGGGAAGGCAAGTTCAGGAACAGCGTCAGGAGTTCGTCCGCTCCCCGCCAATCCGGCGACCAATACAGTTCGTTGTCGATGAACGTGCCGAGCAACCGGGCCTCGTTGCGCCGCTTCGTACAATGATTTTTGGCGCTCTCGCGGATGTGGCCCGGGAATGCCGGATCGAACACATCGGGAAAGATCTCGTCGCGCCGGTGCAGCCGGAACGAGGCGCCGAGCGCGGCCGAGGGAGCGATCGCAAGCGGCGAGGATCCCGCGCTGGCGACCAGTTCATCGGACCAGCAGCCGAGCGTGTTGAACTGCCAGCCCGCCAGCCGGTTTGCCGCCGCGGCGCGCCAGTTGTACAGGCTGCCGTATTTTTCCCGGCACGCGTCGGCATAGGGCACGTGCTCGGTATTGCCGATGTGGTCCTGATCGAAGCGGACGGTATTGACGCCCTTGGAGAGAAAGCGGCCGCCGTCGGGATCGACGAGCCAGAACACGCCGTCGCGCTCGTCGACGCGGAAAAAGCCGCTGCCGCGGAAACATTGATCGGCAATCCCGCCCCATTTGGTTCTTCGCAAGCGGATACCCCGACAGCAAAAGCGATAGGTTACCTATCGCATCGATCGCTCGGACATGCTTGATTTAGCTCAAGACGATCCCGTCGCTGGCCGGCCTATTGGTATCGCTCCGTACTTTACCGGAGCGAAAAAGGGCAACCCGTGAATTCGCAGGAAAATTCGGCAAGCGATCGAGCGCGCGACCTGAAGCCGGGATCGGAATTGCCTTCTGTCGCCGGCTTGCGTGCGGATTTCATCTGGGGGGTCTCGACCTCGAGCTTCCAGATCGAGGGCGCAACGAACGAAGACGGCCGGGGACCGAGCATCTGGGATGTCTATTGCCGCAACGGCAAGGTGAAGAACCACGACACCGGCGATGTCGCCTGCGACCACTACCATCGTTACCGCGAGGACGTCGCGCTGATGAAGCAGCTCGGCGTTCAGGCGTATCGGTTCTCGGTAGCCTGGCCGCGCGTGTTGCCGCAGGGGCGGGGAGCCGTCAATGAACCGGGCCTCGCGTTTTACGGCCGCCTGATCGACGAACTGCTGGCCGCCGGCATCGAACCGTGGCTGTGCCTGTATCATTGGGATCTGCCGCAGGCGCTGGAGGATCTCGGCGGCTGGATGAACCGGGAGTCGGTGGCATGGTTCGCCGACTATGCGGCGCTGGTTGCCGCGCGCTTCGGAGATCGCGTCAAGCGGCTGGCGACCTTCAACGAGCCGTCGATGTTCAGCCTGTTCAGCGGTTCGCCGGGGACGGGCGACCGCAACCGTGAAGACGGTCTCCACCGGATGATCCACCACGTCAATCTGGCGCACGGCGCGGCCGTGGACGTGCTCCGCGAAAAAATTCCCGGCGCCTCGATCGGATGCATTCACAATTATCAGCCCTGCTGGCCCTCGAGCGGGAGCGATGCCGACGCGGCGGCGGCCGCGCGCCTGGGGACCTACTGGAACAAGGCGTTCCCCGATCCGCAATGTCGCGGCGAGTATCCCTCGCTGATGTGGCCTGCCATCGACCGGTACATCCAGCCGGGCGACCTGGCGCGCATTTTTCGCCCGGTCGACTGGTTCGGCCTCAACCACTACAGTCCGGTCTATGTGAAGGCGCAGCCGGCTTCCATGCTGGGGTTCGAGTTCGGCGACAAGCCGGCCGGCGTTCCCCTGACGCCGATCGGATGGCCGATCAATCCGGAAGCCTTCGGCGAAACGCTACTCACCGTCCATCACGACTACGGTCTGCCGATCTATGTTCTCGAAAACGGCTTGGGCGGCTTCGAAAAGCCCGACGAGACCGGCGCCGTGATCGACCTCGAGCGGGTGCAGTTCCTGCGCGCCTATATCGGGGCGATGAATGAAGCCGCTTCCAACGGCGTCGATGTTCGCGGTTATTTCATCTGGTCGCTGTTGGACAATTTCGAATGGGAGCAGGGATACACCAACCGTTTCGGCCTGACCTATATCGACTATCCGACGCAGCGGCGCATTCCAAAGGCCTCGTTCCACTGGTACGCGGACCTGATCAGGGCGGCGCGACGGCGATGACGGCAGCCTCGACACGAAACCCTGGCAAGGTGCTGCTCGCGGACATCGGGGGGACCAACGCACGTTTCGCGGTCCTGGCCGATGGAACGGTTGGCATGGTTGCCCATATGGCCGTGCGCGACTACGGCAGCTTTCGCGAGGCGCTGGGCGTGTATCTCGGCGGTTTGCCGAAGATAGGCAAAATCCGCGGCGCGATCCTTGCCGCCGCCGGCGTCGTCCAGAACGGTCGCTGCGCGCTCACCAACAGTTCCTGGGTGATCGATGCAGGCGAATTGCGCGCCGCCCATGGATTTTACACCGTGCGCCTGATCAATGATTTCGAAGCGGTGGCGTGGGCGCTGCCGGTGCTGTCGCCTGACCAGCTGTTCCAGATAGGCGGCGGGCAACCGGTCGCGGGCGCGCCGCTGGCGGCGCTCGGCCCAGGCACGGGCCTTGGAATGGCGGTCAGCATACCCCATGCCACCGGTCACCTCGTGCTTTCGAGCGAGGGTGGTCATGCCACGATGCCCGGCAGTTCGTCGCAAGAGGACGCCGTCATCGCCCATCTGCGGCGGCGGTTTGGACATGTCTCGGCCGAACACGTTCTTTCGGGCCGCGGGCTGGAGAATCTTCACGAGGCGCTGGCGGCACTCGACAATTTGCCGCTGCCACGGCGCGCCGCCGCCGAGATCACCAGGGCAGGGGTCGAAGGAACATGCCCGACCAGCCGCGCGACCATCGACATGTTTTGCGCGATGCTCGGGACGGTCGCCGGCAATCTCGCGCTCACGCTCGGGGCGAGGGGCGGAATATTCATCGGCGGAGGCATTCTGCGTCATATGCCCGACTATCTTGGCCGCTCGCCATTTCGTGCGCGCTTCGAAGACAAAGGGCGGCTCGGCAAATATCTCGAACCGATTCCGGCCTATCTCATCCTGGACGAGGATGCGGCGTTCGCGGGCTTGCGCGCTCTAGCGGAGGCCGAAGCCATTGGCTGAAATCCCGATGACGGAGATCGTCACCCTCACCATCAACCCCGCGCTCGACGTCTCGACGTCGGTCAAGAAGATGATGCCCTTCACCAAGATGCGATGCGCTCCGGCACATCGCGATCCCGGCGGAGGCGGGATCAACGTGGCGCGGGTTCTCAAGCGGCTCGGCATCGACGCGACCGCGATCTACCCGGCCGGCGGCGCCACCGGCCAGTTGCTGGCCGATCTACTCGAGCGCGAAGGCGTGCGAAGCATCGTGATCCCGGCCGCGAACGACACGCGGGAGGATCTTACGATCTTCGACGAGACGACGCGCGAGCAATTTCGTCTGGTCTTTCCGGGCGCTCCGCTCAGCGATACCGAATGGCAGGCGTGTCTGGAATCGCTGGCGTGCATCACGCCTGCGCCCGCGTTCGTCATTGCAAGCGGCAGCTTGCCGGCCGGCGTGCCGCACGATTTTTTCGGCAAAGTGGCTCAGGCCTCGAAAGCGCACAGCAGGGTGATCGTGGATACGTCCGGCCCGTTCCTGAAGCCCGCCCTGGAAGCCGGCGTCTATCTCATCAAGCCCAATCTCGGCGAGTTTCAGGAACTGGCGGGAGTTGCCTCCACCGACGATGCGGCGCTGATCGAGGCGGGGCGTCGTCTGCTCGATCGCTATCGCATCGAGATCATTGCGCTCTCGATGGGACCGGCCGGCGCCCTTCTCATCGCCCGCGATACGATTTTGCGCGCGAATGGTTTCCCGATCGAGCCGATCAGCGTTTCCGGCGCTGGCGACAGTTTTCTGGCAGCGATGGTCTGGAGCCTGGCCAACGACGGCAGCCTCGAAATGGCGCTACGCTATGGCGTTGCCGGCGGCTCCGCCGCGCTGCTCAATCCCGGCACCGAGCTTTGCCGCGCCGAGGACGTCCGCCGCCTTGCCTCGGAGGTGATCGTGACGCCGGTCGATCGCCATCTCCATTAGGCGGGAAGGCGGCTTCGTCGGGACAGATCTAGCCCGATTTTCTTAGCGCCTCCGTGAGGGGAACAACCGCGCCGAGCAGCATCTCGATACGGCCATTGCCCCACAGCGGAAGCAGCAGGCGCGCGTAACCGCCAGCTCCTTTTCCGGATGCTGTCTGAGAATAGTATGTGGGCGCGCGGCTCTCGACGGTGGCCCTGCATTGCAGGGCCAGCCCATCGAACGGGGTGTGCAGGTCGATTTCGTCGAGAAAGCCGGTGCCAACCGTTCCGCCGTAGCAGTTGGCCACTTCCGTTCCGACGACATCGAACCGGAATCGAAGCGGGTCTTCAAAGACCCCGATCAGCATCGATTCCTGTCCGAGCCGCGATCGCAACGACATCTTGACGTCATCCCAGAAAGGCACGTCGTTTGCGCCGCGCTTCAGGCCGTTCCAGTACGCCTGAATGCGATCGAGATCGGCTTCGAGCTCGACGGGAAGGGGATAGCTGCGCGCACCTCCCGTCATCGTCAGGCGGTCTTCGACGGAAGCGACGCCCGGGGCCGACCATGCCGCGCCCTCGACTGCGCGGCGTTCGCTCCAGCTGCCGACGGTGCCTGCAAGAACGATCCTGTCGCCTTTCTCCACGCCGACGCTGATCGCGTTCGCGTCAATTTCCGCATGCCGCCTGAGGGCGGCATCGATCTTGCTCTTGACGTCGGCAGCATCGAGCCGTGGCTTGATGGCAATCATGTTGGCGATGCCGCGGACGCCCGATAGTTTGCGAATATCGTCTTCGGCGGAACTCTTCTCGAAATTCCAGTTCACATTGCCGCTCAGCGTGACCCATCCGTCGTGCACCAGCACGTCGACGGCGTTGGGGGGAACAAGGACGTCCCACTTCAGGATATCGCGCGCACGCCGGGCGATCTGGTCGTCCGAGGTCGCTTTTTCATAGGGGCAGTGCACCTCGATATTCTCGGCGATGGCGTGCACGCCCTTGACGCGGCGGACCGCGGCGATGGCCGCGAGCTTTTCGGCGTAGCTGTTGACGTGCCCGCCGAGGGTCACGATTCCCTTGTCGACGGCGACACCGATGTGCCCGCCGCTGAAGCTCGGATCATATTCAAGCTCCTCTATGATGTCTTGCCGGAGCTGCGAGTCGGTCATCATCGGTCCTCCAAGGATGGCTTGAATGAAACTGCCCTTCGGGGGAGATCACCTTGATCCGCATCAAGGTCGGGCGCATGGCGTTCAGCTTATTGTTTTGAATTGGTCTGAACGGCCCCGCCAGGCGGCGCCAGGGAAGCGAACATGACGGCGGTTGCCAAGATCGTCTTTCTCGGTGCGACCAGCGCATCGTTCGGCATCAGCATGTTCCGGGACATCTTCGCCAGCCCTGATCTGGCCGGCAGCACCCTGATCCTGGTCGGCAGGAATGCCGACAGGCTCGCGCGTGCCGAACGTCTTGCAAAACTGCTCAATGAAAAATCGGGCGCCGGGTTGAAGATCGAAAGCACCACCGATTGGCGGGCTGCCCTTGACGGCGCCGAGTTCGTCATCCATGCGACCGCGATTGACCGCAACCGGCTCTGGAAGCTCGATTTCGAGGTGCCGCGTAAATACGGCATCCGTCACACCTTGGGGGAGAACGGCGGCCCGGGCGGATTGTTCTTTACCTTGCGCACATTGCCGGTCGTTTTCGATTTTGTGCGCGAGATGGAGCAGCGTTGTCCGCGGGCGCTGTTCATCAATTTCTCCAACCCGGAAAGCCGCATCGTCCTGGCCCTGGGCCAATACAGCAGGATACGCACCCTTGGTCTGTGCCACGGTATCTTCATGGCGCGCGACCAGGTCGCCTCCATCCTCGGATTGCCGAAGGAGCGGGTGGAGGTGTCGGGCGCGGGCCTGAATCATTTCCAGTGCCTGATGCAAATCCGCGATCGTGAGACGGGCGCCGACCTATATCCTCTGCTGCGCGAGAAGGAAAAAAACCACGACCCGTCGGTTTCGCCCCTGACGCGGAAACTGTTTCGCGCTTTCGGCTATTGGCTCGGCTGCGGCGACGGTCATGTCGGCGAATACCTGGCATTTGGCTGGGAAGCCGGCGAGGGCGGATACAATTTCGGCTGGGACGAAGGCGAGCGGGCGAAACTGGACCGGCTGATCGACGACGTGCTTGCGGGAAGGACGGAAATTCCGGCGTGGATGCTCACGCCATCGGGCGAGCGCGCGGTCACCGTCATTTCGGCTGTCCTGCACGGCCGCAAACAGCGCATCGAATCGGGCGTGATCTATAATCAGCAAACGATTCCGAACCTCCCGGCTGAGTCAGCGATGGAAGTGCCGGTGCTGATCGATGCCGGCTTCCACCCGATTTCGCTCGGGCCGCTGCCGGGCCCGGTCGCAAAGCTGATGTCCGTGCAGACCAGCGTCCAGCAGCTGGCCGTCGAGGCGGCCATGCATGCTTCCAAGGAATTGGCCTTGCAGGCGCTGCTGATCGATCCCGTTGTCAATTCCACGACCGCCGCGGTCCAGCTGCTTGACGAACTCTGGGAGGGGAACCTGCCGTATATCCGAAAATGTATCGCGTGAACCGGGCGCGAGGCCGCCCGCCGTGACGGGCCGGCTAGCCGCTGTAGCTCTGCACCAGGCTGCCCGCCACCAGCGACCAGCCGTCGACCAGCACGAAGAAGATCAGCTTGAACGGCAGCGACACCACGACCGGCGGCAGCATCATCATGCCCATCGACATCAACACCGATGCTACCACGAGATCGATGATCAGGAACGGCAGGAACAGCAGGAAGCCGATCTCGAAGGCGCGCTTCAGTTCGGAGATCATGAAGGCCGGCACCAGGATCCGCAGCGACATGTCCTCGGGCGTCGCGGGCGGCGGCTCGCCCGACAGGTCCATGAACAATTTCAGGTCCTTTTCGCGGACGTTCTTCTCCATGAAGCCGCGCAGCGGCACCGAGGCGCGCTGCAGCGCTTCCTCGACGCTGATCTGGTTGGCGACCAGCGGCTTGATGCCGTCGTCGTAGGATTTCTGCAGCACGGGGCCCATTACGAAGGCGGTCAGGAACATCGCCAGCGCAATGATGACGGAGTTCGGCGGCGCGGTCGCGGTGCCCAATGCGGTGCGCAGCAGCGACAGCACAACGACGATCCGGGTGAACGACGTCATCATGATCAGGATCGACGGCGCGATCGACAGCACCGTCAACAGCGCGATCAGCTGGATCGCGCGCTCGGTGACGCCGCCATTGCCGGCGCCGAGATTGATGCTGATGTCCTGCGCGAACGCCGGCGCCGCCAGCGAACCGGCGGTGATCAGAGTGGCAAAAAATAAAACTCTACGCGGGAAGGGCGCCGATCTCACGAAGGGGTCTTTGGACGGCCCAGCAGGGACGCCATCTCGTCTTCGAGATTTTCAAAGCCGCTCTTCGGCGAAGGTGGGGCAGCCGGCGCCGCCGGCGGGGGCT
>JBAUUA010001243.1:0-17332 GCA_049582465.1 Bradyrhizobium sp.
TCGGCGATGCCGAGCGAAAAACTGCGGCCGTGGCGGCCGCTGGTGGCCACCCCGCGCGTCGGATCATCGGCATGGACGACCATGGTCCGCAGCAAGCCGGGCGCGTCCGGCAAGTCCGCCAGACCCACGGTGAAATGCTCGCCATTCGCCAGATGCAGCGCGATGTCGCCGCCATTATTGACATAAGCGCGATCAAGCTTCGCGCTCTCGACCATCACGCCGAGAATCTCCTCCGCCACGGCGCCGGCGACCGCCGCCATCGGCGTGATGAAGCAATCGGATGCGAAAGGCGCCACCGCGTCGTGCATGCGCCGCGCCACCTTGCCACGTAGAATGCACCGCGCCGGGTCCGCGGCCTGGCGCAACAGCGGCAACTCGCTGCAGAGCTCGTCGAGCAGACGCGCGGTGAAGCGGCGTGCGGCCGCGTCATAAGCGGCACGCAGGTTTGCCGGGCTGCCGCTCGCTTCCACGATCAGATCGATCGGACCGTCCTGCAGATGAAGCCGCCTGCCATCAGCCAGAAACCTGATCAGCGGAGTCCTCGTCATGGGCGCCGTCCCGGCGCCGACGGCGGCGAGAATACTTGAAGCGTCTCGGTGCTGCCCTTCAGCGAGGCCAGCGGGCGCACATGATCCATATGGCCGCCCAGCGCCGCGTAATCCGACAGCCGCAGGGTGAACTCGATCGGCGCCACCAGCGCCGGCGTCGGAACGTATCCGAAGGCGCCGGCCGGCAGTCGTGTGACGTCGACCATGAAGGTAATGCCGCCGCCCGGCCAGACATAGACCGGCGCGCCGCCGCTGGTGACGCGCGTCAGCGCGTCCTTCACCGACCGCGTCAGCCGAACCGGATTGTCGGTGACGCCGGCGCGCAACGATCCGCCGGCGCCCGCCATGAACAGCACCGTGCACAAAGCCGGCTCGCAATTTTCCTGAATCCGTTCGACGGATAGTTGGAGATCGGCCGGCATCTGCTTTTCGACCGGCTTCAGCGCCGTGTCGAGCTCGTAGAAGGCCGCATGCTCGCCGGTGGTCGAGACCATCAGCATGGTCATGCCGGGACGCGCCTTCTTCGCGTCGAACGGCCCCAGCACCGAGAGCGGATCGGATATCCTGGTGCCGCCCCAGCCGGTGCCGGGCTCCGCGACCTGGAAATAACGGCCGGGCGTCGAACGCCGTCCCTTCATCTTGATTCCGGTGTCGGCGATATCCAAGAGCTTGCCGGCCTGGTGTTCCGAGAGAACGCCGGTGATATGGTCGTCCACGACCACGACCTCATCGACCTTGCCGTGCCATTGCTTGGCGAACATGCCGATGGTCGCCGAGCCGCAGCCGACCCGCATCCGCTCCTCAGGCACGCCGTTGACGACCGGCGCATGTCCGGCCTGCACGACGACGGTCGCACCGCCGTCGATCGTCAGTTCGACCGGCTTGCAGTTGCTCAGATCCATCAGCGCATCGCAGGTGACGCGGCCTTCCTTCTTCGATCCGCCGGTGAGATGATGCACGCCCCCCAGCGACAGCATCTGCGAGCCATATTCGCTGGTGGTGACATGGCCGATCGCCTCGCCTTCCGCGCGGACCGTCGCCGTTTCCGGTCCGAGATAGCGGTCGGTGTCGATCTTCACCTTGACGCCGCAATAACTGAAGATGCCTTCGGTCACCACCGTGACCATGTCGACGCCGTCGATTTCCGAAGACACGATGAAGGGCGCGGGCTTGTAGTCGGGATAGGTGGTGCCGGCGCCGATCGCTGTCACGAAGATGTTCGGCTCGTGGACGATCTTGCCATCCCAGTCGCCGGTTTTCTGGAACGGCACCAGCCGGCCGCCATGCGACACCGTTCGCTCCAGCAGGATATGCGGATCGACGCGCACCAGCTGGCCGTCATGGTTGGCGTAACGGTCGCAGGCCCCTGCCGCGCCCGGCTTGATGTAGCACATGACCGGACAGGCATCGCAGCGGATCTTGTCGTCAACAGCAGTCGGTTCAGTCAGCATCAACAAGCTCGCAAGGCCAGCGTCAAACTGTCGGACGGCTAGATAGATAACGAAGCGTCGTAAAAGCGGTTCAGGCGGCCTATCATACGGCAGCCACGGGCATCTCGTTCGTATACGAATGATGTTGCGCGCAGGGCCAAACGCTGTCAAGCGCCCTTGCGCCCCGAAAAGCCCGCTGCCGAATAATAGCTCATTTGCCTCTGCCGTGTGTTCATAAACCGGGCAGCCGGATTCGCTGCGGCACGCTGCGCTTGCACGTTTGTATGCAAACGGTATCCTCTGACGCATTCGACGTGACGTTTTGCAGCGCAAAACGCCGGGGCCGGAACCACCACCATGACGCAGCCCACGATCCGCCTGACGGTCAATGGCCGGATCCATGATGTCGACGCCGCGCCCGACACCGCGCTGCTTTATGTCCTGCGCAACGATCTCGAACTGAACGGACCGAAATACGGCTGCGGGCTCGGCGAATGCGGCGCCTGCACCGTGCTGATCGACGGCGTCGCCGCGCGTTCCTGCGTGATTCCGATCGAGGGCTGCGTGGAGCGCGAGATTGTCACGCTCGAAGGCCTCGGCTCGCGCGATCATCCCGATCCGGTGCAGTCAGCCTTTATCGGCGAGCAGGCAGCGCAATGCGGCTACTGCCTCAACGGCATGATCATGGCGACCAAGGCGCTGTTGTTGCGGAGCCCTCACCCTTCCGAGGCCGAGGTGTTGGAAGCGCTGCGCTATCAGCTGTGCCGGTGCGGCGCCCATATTGAAATCATGCGCGCTGCCATGCGGGCTGCGGGCCGCGTCGTCGAGGCGCAGGATTGATGGCCTCACCGGACTTTCCAGCCGACCGCGACCATCCAGCAGGATCACTCTCCGTCGTTCGTCCGGCGGCTACTGGCAGTGAAGGTGCATTCGAGACCTTCATCAGGATAACGGCCGACGGTTCGGTCACGGCCTTCAACGGCCATGTCGATCTCGGAACGGGCATTCGCACCGCGCTCGGACAGATCGTCGCCGAGGAACTCGACGTGTCCTTTGCGCGTGTCGTGGTCGTGCTGGGCGATACCTCGCAGGTCCCCAATCAGGGCGCGACCATCGCCAGCGAAACCATCCAGATCACGGCCGTTCCCCTGCGCAACGCCGCCGCGCAGGCGCGGCATTTCCTGATCGCGCGCGCCGCGGAACGCCTTGAACTCGCCGCGGAAGACCTCACCGTCGAGGATGGGCTGGTTCGCGGACGCGACAACCGCAGCGTCAGCTATGGCGAATTGATTGGCGGCGAGACGATCCGCCTCGAACTGGCTGACAAGGTCGAGGTCAAACCGGTCAATGCGTACACCGTCGTCGGGCAGTCGGTTCCGCGCACCGATCTGCCGGCGAAGGCGACCGGCGAACTGGTCTATGTGCACGATGTGCGCGTGCCCGGCATGCTGCACGGCCGCGTCGTGCGCCCGCCTTACGCCGGCGTCGATGCCGGGCCGTTTGTCGGCACCAGCCTGATCGCGATCGATGAGGCTTCGGTGCGCGATATTCCGGGGCTGGTCGCCGT
This sequence comes from Bradyrhizobium sp., assembly GCA_049582465.1. GTDB lineage: Bacteria > Pseudomonadota > Alphaproteobacteria > Rhizobiales > Xanthobacteraceae > Bradyrhizobium. The sequence continues at coordinate 3,546 of JBAUUA010001243.1, forward strand.
GGTCAGGATCGGCGATTTCGTCGGCGTCGTCGCCGAGCGCGAGGAAAACGCAGTCAAGGCGGCGGCGCAGCTCAAGGTCGCCTGGAAGCCGACGCCGACATTGCCGGATCTCGGGGATGTCGAGACGGCGCTGCGCGCCAACCCATCGACGCCGCGAACGCTCACCGACAAAGGCGACGTCGGCGCCGCCATCGCCGCGGCCGCAAAGCCGATGCAGCGCACTTACATCTGGCCCTACCAGATGCACGCCTCGATCGGCCCGTCCTGCGCCGTTGCGGACTATCACGAAGGCAGCATCAGGGTCTGGTCCGGCACGCAAAACCCGCACCTGCTCCGCGCTGATCTCGCGCTCTTGGTGGAAAAACTGGAAGCCGACATCGATGTGATCCGGCTGGAAGCCGCCGGCTGCTATGGTCGCAACTGCGCCGACGACGTTTCCGCCGACGCGCTGCTGCTGTCGCGGGCGGTCGGCCGCCCGGTGCGCGTGCAATTGACGCGCGAGCAGGAGCACGCCTGGGAGCCGAAAGGCACCGCGCAACTGATGGACGTCAACGGCGGGTTGAACGCCGACGGCAGCGTCGCCGCTTACGATTTTGCGACGCGCTATCCGTCCAACGGCGCGCCCACGCTGGCGCTGCTGCTCACCGGCGCCGTTGCGCCGATCCCGGCGGTGTTCGAGATGGGAGACCGCACCGCGATCCCGCCCTATGATTACGAGAACATGCGCGTGGTGGCGCATGACATGCCGCCGATCGTGCGCGCTTCCTGGTTGCGCGGCGTCTCGGCATTGCCGAACACCTTTGCCCACGAATCCTATATCGACGAACTGGCGACCGAGGCCGGCGTCGATCCGATCGAATATCGGCTGCGCTATTTGAAGGACAAGCGCGCCGTCGATCTCGTCAACGCCGTTGCCGAGCGCGCCGGCTGGACCCCGCGCCCGCACCGGCAGGAGCCGATCGCCGAAGGCGACATCGTGCGCGGGCGGGGTTTTGCCTACGCGCTCTATGTGCACAGCAAGTTTCCGGGCTACGGCGCGGCGTGGTCGGCCTGGATCGCCGACGTCGCCGTCAACAAGGCGACCGGCGATGTCAGCGTGACCCGCGTCGTTGCCGGCCAGGATTCCGGCTTGACGATCAACCCCGACGGCGTCCGCCACCAGATTCACGGCAACGTCATCCAGTCGACCAGCCGCGCCCTGATGGAAGAGGTCTCGTTCGACCGCAACTCGGTAACCTCCCGCGAATGGGGCGCCTACCCCATCATCAAATTCCCCGATGTTCCCAAGATCGACGTCCTGATGCTGCCGCGGCAGGATCAGCCGCCGCTCGGCGTCGGCGAATCCGCGTCCGTCCCGAGCGGGGCGGCGATCGCCAACGCCATCTTTGATGCCACCGGCGTCCGTTTCCGCGAACTGCCCTTCACGCCGGAAAAAATCCTGCGGGGCTTGCGCGGCGAGCAAGAGGCAACCGCAATCCCAATCGCGCCGCCCGGGCGCGCGGCATCGACCGACCGCTGGCGAAATCCGTTTGCGAAGCGGCGCGGCGCGCTCGCTACGATCGGGGCATTATGCGCAGCCGCGATCGGCGTCGCGGCCACCGTGCTGCCATGGCGCGCGATCGCGCCGATCGCCCGGCCGGATGCTTCGACTTATTCGCTGGCCACCATCGCCCGTGGCGGGCAGCTTGCCGCCCTCGGCGACTGTGCGGTCTGCCACACCGAAACGAACGGCGCGCTCAACGCCGGCGGCCGGGCGATCGAGACACCATTCGGCACGATCTGGAGCACCAACATCACCCCCGACATCGAGACCGGCATCGGCGCGTGGTCCTATCCCGCCTTCGAGCGGGCGATGCGCGAGGGCATCCACCGCGACGGAAGGCATCTCTATCCGGCGTTTCCCTATCCGCATTTCGCCAAGGCGACCGAGGCCGATTTACAAGCGCTCTATGCTTACCTGATGGTACAAACGCCGGTGCGTGCCGAGAACCGCGATGCCGCGTTTGCGTTTCCATTCAATTGGCGTCCGCTGATCGCAGGATGGAATGCACTGTTCCATCGGGCCGAGCTATTCGAAGCCGATCCGAAAAAATCGGAGCCATGGAATCGCGGCGCCTATCTGGTCGAGGGCCTGGGCCATTGCGCCGCCTGCCATTCGCCGCGCAACGCGTTGGGGGCGGAAAAAGCCGATTCCTATCTGGCCGGCGGTTTCGCCGAAGGCTGGGAAGCGCCGCCGCTGACGTCGCTGTCGCATGCGCCGATCCCCTGGAGCGAGGATGAGCTGTTCGCCTATCTGCGACGAGGCGAATCCCGCTTTCACGGCGTCGCCGCGGGCCCGATGGCGCCGGTGGTGAAAGAGCTCGCTGCCCTGCCCGACCAGGACATCTGCGCGATGGCGGTCTATCTCGCCTCGTTCAACACCAACGCGATCGATCAAGCCACCCAGGACGCTTTGGCCGCCAGACTCGAAACCTCGACCGGCACCGGGGTTGTCTCGGGGCCAGGGGCGCGTCTCTATGAAGGCGCCTGCGCGGTTTGCCATGCGGTGGGCGGCGCGCCCTTGTTCGGCAGCCGGCCGTCGCTGGCGCTGAACAGCAATCTGCATAGCGCCGCTCCCGACAACCTGATCCAGGTGATCCTGCACGGCATCGCTGCGCCGGCCTCGAGCGATCTCGGCTATATGCCCGGCTTCAAGGACAGCATGAGCAACGATCAGGTGGCGGAGCTCGTGTCCTACCTGCGGCGGCAATTCGCCCCGGACAAGGCGCCATGGACGGATGTGCGTGGCGCGGTCGAGCGGCTCGGACAGGCACCGTCACACTGATCTTCCGTGCGGCAGCGGCGGATCTTCAATCGAAATGAACCGGAGCCGATCCGGGATAAGCCAGCGCGACGAATTCGCAGAAGGCGCGGGCGGCCGGAGAAAGCCGGGCTTTGCTCTTCCAGGCAAGGCCCACATCCATGGTGTGAACATCGTCATCGAGCGTCTTGAGATCGATGCGATGTCCTTCGAGCGACCAGGGACGATAGACCATGTCGGACAGAATCGTGATGCCCATGCCGGTTGCAACCATGCTGCGAACGGCCTCCACGGACAGCGTGCGGAAGATGACGTTGGGAACGTGCGGCGTCTTTTGCCAGTAACGCATCGCGGAGCGTTCGGCCTCGTCAACGGTGAGCATCAGAAACGGCTCGCCGACGAGATCGGCCAGCCGGACGCTGTCCTTGTGCAGCAGCGGATGGTTGGCGCAGGCCCATAGCCGACGCCGCGAGCGCAACAAGAGGTGCGAGCGGATCGATGCCCGGTCATGCAGGTTGGAGACGAGCATGACGGCGGCATCGACGCTGCCGCTCACGAGGCTATGCTCAAGGGCGTCGCGCTCGTACTCATGGAGCCGCACCGTGATGCCCGGAAACGCTCGCCAGAAACGCGACAGAAGCGGCGGCAGGAAATAGCCGGCCACGGTGTAGCTGACGGCAACGTCGACGGTGCCGTCGACCTGTGTTCCCCAGCGATGCGGCCCCCGCATCGCATCGGAAACGCTGGCCTCGATGGCGCGGGCACGCTGCATGAACTGCTGTCCCTCGAAAGTAAGGGTGACGCCGTTCGAATGCCGGTCGAACAGTTTTCGCCCGAGTTCGGCTTCCAGTGCCTTGATTGACGCGGTGACGGCCGATTGGGTGACGTTGAGACCAGCCGCGGCGGCCGAAACCTGTCCGGCTTCGGCGGTGGCGATGAAGTGGCGCACCTGACGGAAAGTCAGAGCCATAAGAAATTCCGATATCAGCGACCAATTTTTCGAGTTTTACAATTGCTTTCTGCAGCGCAGAAAATCAAGCGGTTCGTGTTCGTGCGGGTTTTGAAAAGGCGTCTCAATGACTTCCGGTCACCTGGACTTGGTCGCTCGCGATGTCAGCGTCCAGTTCGAGGGCTTGAAAGCCTTGTCCAGCGTCACGCTGGCCGTGCCGCGGGGACGCATCACCGGACTGATCGGTCCCAACGGCGCCGGAAAAACCACACTGATCAACGTCTTAACGGGATTTCAACGCGTTGGCGCTGGGACCGTGGAGCTGGAAGGCGAAACGGTCGACGGCATTGCGGCCCACAAGCTCCGGCGCAAGGGCGTGGCCCGGACTTTTCAATCGGGCCGCCTTTTTCGCGAGTTGCCGGTTTTGGACAATTTGGAGGTTACCGGAGTTGGCCTCGATCTGACACGGCGCGACGCGATCGCGGAGGCCGAGCGCGTGATGGACTGGCTGGGCATATCGCACCTCGCAGCCGCGATCGCCGGCCCCCTGCCCTACACCGACGAGCGGCGCGTCGCCATCGGCCGCGCCATCATGTGCAATCCCCGCTATCTCTTGCTGGACGAGCCGGCAGCCGGCATGTCCGAACATGAAAGCCACGATCTGGCTGCCATCATCAAGCGGATTGCCGGAGAACTGGGGGTCGGCGTGCTGCTGATCGAGCACAACATCGGCCTCGTGCTCGAACTGTGCGAACGCATCTTCGTGCTCGACTCCGGCGAGATCATCGAAGTCGGTCCGCCGGAGCAGATCCGCAACAGCGATGCGGTCCGCCACGCCTATATGGGTACGCAACGCGACGAAATTATTCCGCCGCTGGCGATCGTCGAGGCGGCCGCTCCATGACATTGCTGGCCGTCGACAACCTTACGGTACGCTATGGCCGCTTGACCGCCTTGCGCGGCATCAGCCTGAAGATCGCCGAGGGGGAAATCCTGTTCGTGACGGGCCCCAATGGAGCCGGAAAGTCGACACTCCTGAATGCGATCGCCGGCGTGGTGCCACCCATCTCGGGGACCATCACGCTGGGCGACGCGGAGATGACGGGAGCCCCACCCGAGTCGATCGCCCGGCGGGGATTTTCGCTCGTGCCCGAAGGGCGCAACGTCTTTGGCGCGCTGACGATCGAGGAGAATCTGAGGGTCGGCGCCGGTATGCGCGCCGACAAACAAAATGTCGCCGGCGATCTTGAATCGGTCTACCGTGAATTCCCGATGCTGGCCGAGCGCCGCCACACAGCCGCCGGCATGCTTTCCGGCGGCCAGCAGCAGATGCTCGTGATCGGCCGGGCCCTGATGGCTGCGCCCCGTCTCATGGCTATCGATGAACCATCGCTCGGGCTTGCGCCCAAAATCATCGATCAGGTCTACGAAAACCTGATGCGGCTTCGCGCGCAGCGCAAGCTGACGCTCCTGATCGTCGAGCAAAGCTCGACGCGCGCCATGATGACCGGCGGACGGATGATTCTCATGCGCGGCGGACGCATCGTCCTCGAGGGCGAGGCCGGCGAGATGGTCAAGGACGAGCGCCTGAAGCAGGCGTATTTCGGCTTCGGAGACCATTGAGCATGACCGAAGTGCTGCAAATCGTATTCGACGCGCTGAGCCTAGGAAGCCTATATGCGCTGGGCGCGCTGGGAATCGCGCTGATCTTCGGCGTGATGCGGCTGGTCAACTTCGCCCATGGCGATTTCATCGCCTTCTGCGTGTTCGCTATGCTGTGGCCGTCGATCAACGCCGCTGCCATCGTCTTCGCCGGCAACCTGCCATTCTACCTTCTCATTCCGCTGCTGCTGCTGGTCGGGGCCGCGCTGTCCATGTTGTCGGAGGTGATCGTCTTCCGCCGTTTCCGCAACACCAACCCGGCGACGATGATGATCGCTTCCTTTGCCTTAGGTTTTGCGATCCGGAATCTTTTGCTGATGCTGTATTCGAGCCGGCCGAAGTCGATCACGCTGTGGCCCAGCCTCAGCCTGCCGGTCGAACTTCTGGGGGCCCGCATCCCGATGCTGCAGGTCGTGACGATCGCCATCACGCTCGCCGTCCTTGCTGCACTCACCCTGTTCCTCAAGCGCACGCGCTACGGTCTGGAGATGCGCGCCGCCGCCGATAATTTCACCATGGCCCGCATGCTCGGGGTGCGCGCCAACGCCGTCATTCTGCTCGCCTTTGCCATCAGCGGCATGCTGGCGGCCGCGATCGGGTTGATCCTCGCGATCAACTCCGGCACCGCGGATATCGGGATGGGCGCCAACGTCATGCTGATCGCCTTCATCGCTACCGTGATCGGAGGCCTTGGCAGCGTGCCGGGAGCCGTTGCCGCCGGCTTCCTGATCGGCGGCGCCAGCGTCGTATTTCAGGCGACGCTGCCGCACGACGCCCGCGTCTTCCGCGATGCCTTCGTCTATGGCGCCGTGATCGTGGTCCTGCTGGTGCGCCCGCAAGGGCTGTTCGCACCCAAATCTGCAAAGCAGAGGGTCTGAGCATGTCGCAGCGGCCCTCGGTCATCTGGCGAACGATTGCGACACCGGTCATCCTGATCGTGGCGCTGCTGGCCATCGCGGCCTTGACCTACCACTTCGGCAGCAGGGCCTTCAACCGCACCGTGGTCGAGATGTTCATCAACATCATGGTGGTCGCCGGCCTTTACGTGTTTGTCGGCAATTCAGGCCTGTTGTCGTTCGGCCATATCAGCTTCATGTGCCTCGGCGCCTACATGACGGCCTGGCTGACCATCCCGCCGATGATGAAATCGGTCACGCTGAAAGGGCTGCCCGCCTGGCTGCTGCACACGCAGTTGCCGATGTGGGTCGCCACGCCCATTTCGGGCGTGTTCGCGGCGCTGTTTGCGCTCATCGTCGGGCGCGTCATCATGCGTTTGTCCGGGATCGCCGCCTCGATCGCCACCTTCGGGCTGCTCGGCGTCGTCAACAACGTCTATTCGAACTGGGATTCAGTGACCGGGGGCCAGGGCTCCATCGTCGGTATCCCGCCCACCATGAACGTCTGGATCGGCTGGCTGGGCGCCGGCGTCGCCATCGCGATCGCCTATCTCTACGCGATTTCCCGCTCCGGCCTGGCGCTGCGCGCCACCCGCGACGAGGCGGTCGCTGCCAGCGCCTCAGGTATAGACATGGTCCGCGAGCGGCTGATCGCCTTTGTCGTCAGCGCCTTTATCATCGGTCTTGCCGGCGCGCTCTATGCGCACTTCCTGAGCATCGTCAATCCCGGCTCGTTCTATCTGCGAACGACCTTCATCACCCTGTCGATGCTGGTGGTTGGCGGGATGAACAGCCTCAGCGGCGCGGTCTCCGGCGTGGTCGTGATTTCCACGCTGATCGAGATGTTTCGCGACCTGGAGAAGGGCATCAGCTTCGGTGGTCTGACCGTCGCGCTCCCGAACGGGGTTCAGGAGATCGCGATCGGCGTCATCACCATCGTCATCCTGATGTACTTGCCGACCGGCCTCACCCGCAACCGGGAGTTCTCCTGGCGAGGATGGCCGCTCGCGCGGCGGCTGCCGCGACCGACACAGACAGCCCTGAAAGAATCTAACTGAAGTCGATTAGCAAACGGAGGAGTGGTTAAAATGCGTTTCACGAAAATATTAGGTGCAGCCGCCGTGGCGAGCGCGCTGTGGTGTACGCCGACCCTGGCGGCCGACGAGATCGTGGTCGGATTTGCGACCGCGGCATCGGGCTTCATGCAGGCCTATGACAAGCCGGCCCAGGATGCCGCGCTGATCCGGATCGACGAGATCAACAAGGCGGGCGGCCTGCTCGGCAAGAAGATCAAGGCGGTGTTTGCCGACACCAAGACCGATCAGGCCGAGGGCGCCAAAGCGGGCCTCGCGGTGCTCGATCAGGGTGCGGAGCTGGTGATCGTCTCCTGCGACTACGATTTCGGCGCGCCGGCAGCGCTGCAGGCGCAGTCGGCCGGCAAGGTCTCCTTCTTCTTGTGCGCGGAGTCGATCAAGGCCGGCATTCCCGGCGTCGGTCCGTATTCGTTTTCCGCCTCGGTGCTCGCGCCCGTGCAGGGCGCGACCATGGCCGAATGGGCCTACAAGAAGAAGAATGCCCGCAGCTTCTACCGGCTGCTCGACAGCTGGACTGTCTACAACAAGGGCATCTGCGACGGCTTCGACTGGGAGATGCCGCGCCTGAAGGATGCCGTGCTCGCCGGCAGCGACACCTTCAAGAACGACGATGCCTCGATCGCATCCCAGATCACGCGTATCAAGAGCCTGCCGAAGGAGCCGGACGCCATCATGCTCTGCACGATGATGCCGGGCGCCGTCTCGGCCATCAAGCAGATCCGGGCCTCCGGCATCAAGTCGATGATCCTCAACGGCTCCGGCGTCGATGGCAGCTATTGGCTGAACGCGGTTCCGGACCTGTCGAACTTCTATGTGCCGGTCCAGGGCTCGATCTATGGCGACGACCCCAATCCGAAGGTCAACGAGTTCAACAAGAAGTACAAGGAAGTCACCGGCGGCGATCCGTCCAGCCAGTACGTCTATCCCGGCTATGTCCTGATCGACGTCTGGGCCAAGGCGGTCGAGCGCGCCAAGTCGACCGATGCCGCCGCTGTGGTGGCGGAGCTCGAGAAAATGAACGGCGAGCCCACGCTGTTCGGGCCGCGCACCTTCAGCAAGGACCTGCACCATCAGAACCAGGGCCGCTATCTGATCGTCGATACCGAAGCGGGCAAGCCGAAGGTGGTCGATCAGTGGACGATTTCGGAGAAGATCCCGGTCGACTATCTGGTGTCCAAATAGGCCGGCAACGGGCCGTCGCGGGCTGCCTGCGGCGTGCCCTTGAGTCAATCATGAACGAGACGCCTGCCAAAGCCGCGGACGTCTCGTTCGCCGGATTTGAGATCGGTTTGCGAAAATATTGCGCTCGAACGCGGCGGCGGGGATAAGGACAACAGAGAGATGGTCATGATCAATTGCGACATGGGTGAGGCTTTCGGCCTCTACAAGATGGGCGACGACGAAGGCCTGATGCCCCAGATCGACGTAGCCAACGTCGCTTGCGGATTCCATGGCTCGGACTTCAATCACATGCACGAGACCGTGCGCCTCGCCAAACGACATGGCGTCAAGGTTGGCGCGCATCCCTCGCTGCCCGATCTGCAAGGGTTCGGACGCCGGGAAATGAAGATCGGCCGCGAAGAGCTGACGAACTGCCTGCTCTACCAGATTGGCGCGCTCAAGGCGTTCCTCGACGCCGAAGGCGTGACGCTCAATCACATCAAGCCGCACGGCGCGCTCTATGGCATGGCGGCGCGGATGGAGGACATCGCCGAGGCCGTGGCGGACGCGGCCGATGTCTACAAGGTGCCGCTATTCGGCATGAAGGGGACGCTGCACGAGAAGGTCTATCAGCGCCGCGGCCACACTTTCGTCGCCGAATACTACGCCGACCTCGACTACAACGCGGAAGGTGGCCTGATCATCACGCGCGAACATGAGGCCAAGGATCCAACCGATGCCGCCGCGCGGTGCCTGCGAGCGATCACCGAAGGCAAGACGCGCAGCGTGGCCGGAAACGACATCTTGGTCGGGTCCGATTCCATCTGCGTCCACTCCGACACGCCCAATGCCGTCGCCATCGCCGAGGCCGTCCGCGAGGCCGTCCGCCCCTATCTCGCTGCCCGCTGAAGCGCGGGCCAAGGCCAACGCGATCAAACTACGAGGAACTCATGGCTATCCAGCAAATTCTTTCGCCCCTCCCAGGAATCTTCTACCGCAAGCCGGCGCCGGACAAACCGGACTACAAATCCGATGGCGACGCAGTCACGCAGGACGACACGATCGGCCTCGTCGAGGTCATGAAGTCGTTCAACGAGGTGAAGGCGGGCGCAGCCGGCAAGATCGTGCGCTTCCTGATCGAGAACGAGGACGCCGTAATGGCCGGCCAGCCGATCGCCGAGATCGACGTCTAGGGTTTGCAGACCATCCATGACCATCCATAAACTTCTCATTGCCAATCGCGGCGAGATCGCAGTGCGCATCATTCGTGCGGCCCAAGAGCTGGGCCTCGCGACGGTGCAGGTCTACAGCAAGGCCGACAAGGACTCGCTGGCCGTGCGGCTTGCCGACGAAAGCATCGACATTGGTCCCGCGCAGGCATCGAAATCATATCTCAACCGCGACGCCATTCTCGCCGCAGCCCAAACGACCGGCGCCGACGCCATCCATCCGGGCTATGGATTTCTGGCCGAGAACGCCGAGTTCGCCGCCGCGGTCGAGGCGGCGGGGCTCGTCTTCGTGGGACCGACGGCGCAGTCCATCCGCCTGATGGGCGACAAGGTCGCCGCCCGGGAAGCGGCGGCGGCGGCCGGTGTCCCCACGGTTCCGGGCAGCCGCGGCCGTCTGGACTCGCCGGAGGCGGCGTTCGCCCTGGCGGAGAAGATCGGCTTTCCCGTGATGATCAAGGCGGCGGCGGGCGGCGGCGGCCGCGGCATCCGTATCGCGCGCTCGGCCGAGGAGTTTCATCACCTGATGCCGCAGGCGCAGGCGGAGGCGCTCGCGGCCTTCGGCGATGGCGGCCTCTATGTCGAGAAGCTGATCGAAGGCGGACGGCACATCGAGTTGCAGGTGCTGGGCGACGGACACGATGTCATCCACTGCTTCGAGCGCGAATGCTCGCTGCAGCGGCGCCGCCAGAAGGTCTGGGAAGAAGCCCCCTCGCCTTCGCTGACGCCGGCCATTCGTGAAAAACTCTGCTCGTCCGCAGTCGCGCTCGCTAGGGCGGTGCATTACCGCGGCGCGGGAACGCTGGAATATCTGTACGACGATCGCAGCCACGAATTCTATTTCCTGGAGATGAACACCCGCATCCAGGTCGAGCATCCGGTAACGGAGATGGTGACCGGAATCGATCTGGTGCGCGAGATGATCCGGATTGCCGGCGGCGAACGCTTGCGCATCCGCCAGGATCAGGTGCGCGTCAACGGCCACTCGATCGAGGTCCGCATCAACGCCGAGGATCCGGCGAAAGGCTTCGCCCCAAACCCTGGCACCGTCACCGCGCTCAGCGTTCCCGGCGGCAACGGGGTGCGTTTCGACAGCATGCTCTATGCCGGCTACACGGTGCCGCCATTCTACGACAGCCTGCTCGGCAAGCTGATCGTCCACGACGAGGATCGCGCGAGCGCGATTGCACGTCTCGATCGCGCCCTCGGCGAACTGAACGTCGAGGGCCTGGCGACGACCAAGCCGCTGCACCAGGCCCTGGTTCGCGATCCCGACGTACGGGCTGGACGATTTCATACCGCCTGGCTCGAACCGTGGCTGGCGTCACACATTGCAGGTCTTGAGAATAAAGGTCTCGCCGCAGCAGAGGCTGCTCCGGCGGTGCCGACCGTTCCTGCTCCCGCAACCGCAAAATAACCTGCCATGTCAGCAACAGGAGGCCAGTGCCCCATGCAAACCAGATTTTCCTTTGGCGGCGACGAACACATCTTCGCCGAAGTGGATGAAGCCATGTCGCTCGAGGCTTTCTTCAAGAGCCTGTTCATCACCAATGCGGTGCGCGACGCTGGGATCAAGGGGGTCACCGAGATCTGCCCGGCCAACGCCTCCTATCAGGTGAAGTTCGATCCGGATGTGATCAAGCCCGATGACATGCTCGCCGAGCTGAAGCGGCTGGATTCGGCGGCCGGAAGCTCCGAACCGGTGATCGCGACCAGGATCATCGAGATCCCGGTGCTGTACGACGATCCCTGGACCAACGAAACCTTGATGCGCTTCCGCGAGCGCCACCAGGATCCCAACAGCACCGATCTCGAATACGCCGCGCGCATCAACCATCTCGACGGGGTCGATGCGTTCATCAAGGCGCATTCGAGCGCCCCCTGGTTCGTCTCCATGGTCGGCTTCGTCGCCGGCCTGCCCTTCCTCTATCAGATGGTCGAGCGCAAACGGCAGCTTCAGGCGCCGAAATACCTGCGCCCGCGCACGGATACGCCCAAGCTCACGGTCGGGCATGGCGGCTGCTTCAGCTGCATCTACTCGGTGCGCGGCGCCGGCGGTTACCAGATGTTCGGCATCACGCCGATGCCGATCTACGATCCCAATCAGAAGATCAGCTATCTGCGCGACTTCATGTGCCTGTTCAAGCCGGGCGACATCGTGAAGTGGAAGCCGATCGACCGGGCGGCCTATGACGCGACGGTCGCCGACGTCGATGCGGGCCGCTTCGCGCCCACCATCCGCAATGTCTCGTTCTCGCTCACCGAATTCAACCGCGACATCGACGGTTACAATCGCAAGCTCGAGGGGGTCCTCCATGGCCATTAAGGTTTTGAAGCCGGGTCTTGCCACCACCGTCCAAGACCTCGGGCGTCCCGGTTACTATCACATCGGCATCCCGCTCTCCGGCGGCATGGACCGGCATGCGCTCGCGGCAGCGAACCTGCTCGTGGGCAATGAGGAAGGCGCGGCCGTCCTCGAGGCCGTCTTCATGGGGCCGGAGCTTGAATTCACCGATGACGCCATGGTTGCGGTGACGGGGGCCGAGTTGCCCCCCAAGGTCGATGGCGTTCCCTGCGCGACGTGGACCTCCTTCAAGGTGAAGCGCGGTCAAAAACTCACGTTCGATTTCCTGAAAAAGGGCGCGCGCGCCTACATTGCGGTTGCAGGCGGAATCGATGTGCCCGTGGTTCTCGGCTCGCGCTCGACCTACGCGCTTGGCGCGCTCGGCGGCTTTCAGGGACGAAAGCTAGAGGCCGGCGACGAACTGCCGGTCGGTGCGGCCGCGACAGCGGTCAAGGAAGACCGCACGGTCGGGGAAGATTTGCGCGGTCTGCCGGCAGGCGTGCCGACGGAGTTACGCGTCATCCCCGGACTTTACTGGCATCGCATCACCGAAGCTGCCGGCAAGGGGTTCTTTTCGGATACCTGGAAGGTCGCGCCGGAAGCCGACCGGATCGGCTACCGCTTCAAGGGCGGCAAGCCGCTGGAGTTCGTGCCGCGCGAGCCGCCGTTCGGCGCCGGCTCCGATCCTTCCAACATCACCGATGCCTGTTATCCCTACGGCTCGATCCAGGTGCCCGGCGGCACCGAACCGATCGTGCTGCATCGTGACGCGGTTTCAGGCGGCGGCTACTTCATGGTCGGCACGGTGATTTCGGCCGATATGGATCTGATCGGCCAGCTTCAGCCCAATATGCAGGTCAGGTTCGTGAAGGTGGAAATGGATCAGGCGCTTGCAGCCCGCAAAGTGCGCGCGGAGCTATTGGCGAAAATCCGTTCGTCCCTGAAGTCATTGCCGTGAATTCCCGGAGGCCTGCGACTGCGCGGCGATGAAATGAACATCCTTTGCAGCATTCACATCAACGCCGTCGCCGCGTTGCGGCGGCGGCTGGCGGCGGAACATTCAAGACAGTATCTCGGCGCATTCTTTGACGTATAATGAAGGGAACACGCTTTCGAAATCAGCGTTACGTGTGCAGGTCGGAACCAGGGAGGCATCAATGATATCGCGCCGCACTTTTGTTCTCACGCTCGCCGCCGGGGGTTTGCTTGCCGGAGCGTTGCCGGCCCTGGCGAAGGCCCGCCGTTCCAGCGCCATCGCCATGTTCGATACCGATAATGACGGCACGATCGATCTCGCCGAGGCCAAGAAGGCGGCATCAGCCAGGTTTGATAAACTCGAACGCGACCACGACGGCACGCTCGACAAGAAGGAGTTGGCCCGCAGATTGACGGCGAAAGAGCTGGCCGCCGCCGATCCCGACCACGACGGGACCCTGACCAAGGACGAGTATCTCGCCGTCGTCGAGCAGCGTTTCAATGCCGCCGATCCCGATCATGACGGCACGCTTGACGCCAAGGAACTGAACGGCAAAGCCGGTCAGGCGCTGCTGCGGCTTCTGAAATAGTCGCAGGCGAGAATCGCCGGCGTCGGTCAGACGCCGCCGGGCTGGACGTAGCAGAAGACGTAACGGTTACGGCTCAGGAAGACAATGCCG
>JBAUUA010001244.1:0-2387 GCA_049582465.1 Bradyrhizobium sp.
TCATCCCGGCGATCGCGTCGCCTATTATCACAACCTCGGCGCCTACGCCTCGGAACGCAACATCCCCTGGGAAAAACTGGTCAAGCTGCCCGACCATATCACCTACGAGCAGGGCGCCGTGCTGATGCTGAAGGGGCTGACGGTCTGGTATCTCCTGCACAAGACCTTCAAGGTCGAGCCGCATCATCGGGTGCTGATCCACGCCGCCGCCGGCGGTATCGGCTTGCTTGCTTGCCAGTGGGCGAGGGCGCTCGGTGCGCATGTCATCGGCACGGTCGGCTCCAAGGCGAAGGCGGATCTTGCGCTCGCCAATGGCTGCGACCACGTCATCCTCTACAACGAGGAAGACTTCGTGGCCCGCGTCAAGCAGATCAGCCGCAACGAGCTCTGCGACGTCGTCTATGACGGCGTCGGCAAGACCACGTTTCCGGGCTCGCTGTCCTGCCTGAAGCCGCGCGGCCTGTTCGTGAGTTTCGGGAACGCCTCGGGTCCGGTGCCGCCGTTCTCGATCGCCGACCTGAACAACCACGGCTCGCTGTTTGCGACCCGCCCGAAACTCAACGACTACATCGGCAAGCGTTCGGAGCTTTTGGAAGGCGCCGACACGCTGTTCGCCGCCGTCATCAACGGCAAACTTCATGTGCCGATCAACCACGCCTACGCGCTGAAGGATGCGGCAAAAGCCCATATCGATCTGGAAAGCCGGGCGACGACCGGCGCGTCGATTTTGAAGCCGTAGCTCGGAACCCAAGCTCCATCTCCCACGCTCGTCATGCCCGCCCTTGCCCGCCTTCGCTATAGCTTCGGCGGACTAACACTTGAAGGCCCGGCGAAGCCTTGGCGTAGCTGGGTGCCGGGCATCCACGTCTTGCTTGGTGAGGCGGCAGACGTGGATGGCCGGGACAAGCCCGGCCATGACGGTGGATGGAAGTTGAACTACGCCACCAGCCTAGCGGCGCCGATCTTGGCGAGGATCACGTCCAGGCATTCGATCATGAGCGCGATTTCCGCGCGCGTGACATTGAGCGCCGGCATGAAACGCAACGCGTCCGGCCGCGGCGCGTTGAGCAGCACGCCATCCTCAAAGGCCTGCGCGACGATCGATGCCGCGACCGGAATTTTCAGGTCGAGCGCCAGCAAGAGGCCCCGGCCGCGGACCTCGCCGAGACCGTGGCGTGCCGAGATCCGCTGCAACTCGCTTTCCAGATAAAGGCCGGTATCCGCGACCGATTTCAGGAAGGCCGGCTCGGCAACATGCTGCAGCACCGCAAGCCCCGCCGCGCACATCAGCGGGTTGCCGTTGAAGGTGCCGCCCTGGTCGCCATGCTCGAAGCAGGAAGCCGCCTGCGTCGCCAGCAGAGCCGCAAGCGGGACTCCGCCGCCGATGCCTTTGCCCAGCGTCATGATGTCGGGCTCGATGCCGGCATTTTCGTAGTCGAACAGCTTTCCAGTGCGGCCCATGCCGGTCTGGATCTCGTCGACGATCAGCAACAGGCCGTGCGCCTTGGTCAGCTCGCGCAGATTGCGCAGGAACTGAATGGTCGCGGGCCACACGCCGGCCTCGCCCTGGATCGGCTCCAGCATCACGGCCACGGTTTTGTCCGTGATCAGGCGCTGCACGGAGGCGAGGTCGTTCAGCTGTGCCTTGGGAAAGCCGGAGACCTTGGGCTCGAACAGCGGTTCAAACGCCTTCTTGCCGGAGGCCGAAATCGTCGCCAGCGTCCGGCCGTGGAAGCCGCCCTCGAAGCTGATGATCTCGTAGGCGCCGTTCTTGTGAAGCGCGCCGTATTTGCGCGCGAGCTTGATCGCCCCTTCATTGGCTTCTGCGCCCGAATTGGCGAAGAACACTTGATCGAAGCAACTGTGATAGGCGAGCGCCTTCGCGAGCTTGAGGCTTGGTCCGTTGTAGAAGGCCGGGCTTGGCGTCAGCAGCAGCTTTGCCTGCGCGGCCAGCGCGTCGGCGATGATAGCGGGGGAGTGGCCGAGGCAATTGACCGCCCAGCCCTGCATGAAATCGAGATAGCGCTTGCCATGGTCATCCCACAGAAACGCGCCTTCGCCGCGGACGAACACGACCGGCGGGCGGGCGGTGATGTTCATCAGCGCGTCAAACGGATGGGTGGCGATGTTCATGGCAAACTCCTCGGGTTGAAATGGAAAGGCGGGCCAAAACGCGAGAAGGCCGCACTTTTTAGGGTGCGGCCTTCTCGAAAACGTTGCTGATCTCAGTTGTTCAGCGTTGTCGTCGGACACGGCGCGCACGATCATCGTCACGGGCGTGACGACGGCAGGTGGCGCGGAGTTGGGTCCGGTTGAAATTCATGGTGCCGCCATACAGCCGAACGGCGTGCGCTGTCAAGTGGGCCTAGAACCCCGCGACGCTGCCG
>JBAUUA010001245.1:0-6893 GCA_049582465.1 Bradyrhizobium sp.
AACGGCATGGAAGTGGTCTACTTCGAGAAATATGCCATCGGGACGCTGGATCACTCGGCGGCGCTCTCGCAGATCAAGTCGCTCGCGCCGCAATGGATCTTCGTCACCGGCTACACCAACGATCTGCTGCTGGTGCGCAAGCAGATGGTCGACCAGGAGATGAAGGAAGCGGTGCTGACGATGATCGCCGGCCCCGCCTATCAGGACTTCATCGAATCCGCCGGACAGAGCGCCGAGAACATCACCAGCGCCTCGTGGTGGCATCCGGCCGAACAATATGACGGCAAGGACATCTTCGGCTCGACCGCCAATTTCGTGAAACTGTTCAAGGCGAAGTACAACAGCGAGCCGGATTACGGTCAGGCGTCGGCGGCGCTGTGCGGGGCACTGTTCCAGATGGCGATCGAAAAAGCCGGCTCCCTCGACCGCGACAAGGTGCGCGACGAACTCGCCAAGCTCGACGTCGTGACGTTCTTCGGCCCGGTGAAATTCGGCGCCAACGGCCAGATCAACTCGCTCGACCCGCCGGTATTCCAGATCCAGGGCGCCAAGCCGGTGGTGCTGTTCCCGCAGGCGATCAAGCAGGGCGATCTCAAGGTCGGCGTCAACTGACCGATCGGTTCGGCCGGACATTCACATGCATGCAGCCCAGATTCTGGTCAACGCGCTGGTTCTGGGGTGCCTCTACGCCTGCATCGCGATCGGCTTTTCGCTGGTGTGGGGTGTTCTCAACGTCATCAACCTGATCCACGGATCGTTCATCGTGCTTGGCGCCTATCTGGCGTTTGGACTGTATTACTCGCTTCACCTGTCGCCCTGGTACGCGGTCGTCGTCGCCGCGCCGCTGTTCTTCGTGCTCGGCTATCTCTTGCAGCGGCTGCTGTTGAACCGGGTCATCGCCGCACCGGTGCTGGTCACCCTGACGATGACGTTCGGGCTCGACCTGATCCTGAACAACGCGATGATCTATTTCTTCAAGGCGGACTACCGGAAGCTCACCCTCAATCCACCGCTGGGATCGATCTCGATCGCCGGCGTGGTGGTGCCGGTCGATCGCCTGATCGCCACGGCGTCAGCCCTGGCGCTCACCGGGCTTCTTTACGTGTTGCTGCGGCGCTCTCGCGTCGGACGCGCGATCGTCGCGGTGCGGCTCGATCGCGACGCGGCCATCCTGATGGGCGTCAACGTCAAGTCGATCTACGCCATTGCCTTCGGCCTCGGGGCCGCGCTGGCGGGCTGTGCCGGGGTGGTGATGGCGCTGATCTTTCCGATCTCGCCGTTGACGTCATCGGGCTATCTTGGAAAGGCCTTCGTCGTTTGCGTGCTCGGCGGCCTCGGCAGCGTGTCGGGCGCGCTGGCCGGTGGACTGCTGCTGGCGCTGGTCGAAAGCGTCGGATCGACGTTCTTCGGCCCGTCGCATGCGACCACACTGTCCTTCGTACTCCTGATCGTCTTCCTGATCCTGCGCCCGCAGGGGCTGGTCGGCCGGAAGGGGTTCGAATGACCCGCTCTAATGTTGCACTTTTGATCCTGATCGCCGGCGTCGCCACGCTGCCGCTGTTCGGCGGCGCCTATGCGCTCCGGCTCGGCACCATTGCCTGCATGTATTCGATCCTGGCGCTGTCGTGGAACGTGGTCGGCGGCTTCGCCGGCTATCCGTCGTTCGCGACCGCGAGCTTCTTCGGCTTCGGCGCCTATACCGCGGGCGTACTGGTCAACGATGGCTTGCCGCTATGGCTCGCGGTGCTGGTTGCCGCCGTCGCCGCACTGCTGCTCGCCGCGGCGCTCGGCGCCGTTCTGCTCCGCTTGCGCGGTCACTATTTCGCCATCGCGAGCCTGTCGCTGGTGGAGGTGCTGCGCGAACTCGTCAACAACGCCACCGACCTCACCGGGGGCGGCATGGGCCTGAACATCCCGCTGGCCTCGGGCGCGGGCGTGATGGCGGAAGCCGCGTTCTTCTTCTATGCGATGTGGGGACTGTGGCTCGCAACCGCGCTGATGGTCATGGTCGTCGCCGGCTCAAAACTCGGCTTCGGGCTCGCCTGCATTCGCCAGAACGAGACCGCGTCCGGCATGGTCGGGCTGAACACGACGCTCTACAAGAGCCTGGCCTTCGGCCTTTCCGCCTGTTTCGTCGGTGCGGCCGGCGGGGTCTACGCGGCGTGGGTGCACTATATCGATCCTTCCGACGTCTTCGACATTCTCTATTCGGTAAAACCGATCGTGATGGCGCTGATGGGCGGCCTCGGCTCGCCGCTCGGCGTGGCGTGCGGGGCGTTCCTGTACCTCGGGCTCGAAGAGGTGGTCTGGCGCAACTACATTCAGGTCCACACCGGCGTGCTTGGCCTGCTGATCGTGCTGCTGCTCCTGTTCCTGCCGCACGGCTTGATCTCGCTACGCGCGGGGATGTTCCGGCGAAGGACAACGCATGTCTGAGATCCTCCGTCTTCAGAATGTGTCCCGGCACTTCAGCGGCCTGCAGGCGCTGCGCGAGGTGACGCTTGGCATCGCAAAGGGCGAGATCCTCGGCCTGATCGGGCCGAACGGCGCGGGCAAGACGACGCTGGTCAATACCGTCTGCGGCGTCACACCCGCCAATTCCGGCACAGTCACTTTCGATGGCGCCGACATCACCCGCATCAAGACCTATCAGGCGGCGAGGCTCGGCCTGTCGCGCACCTTCCAGATCGTGCAGCCGTTCGCCGAGTTCACCGCACTCGATAATGTCGCGGCCGCGGCGCTGTTCTCGCAGCCCGGCGAAAGCCTGAAGTCCGCGCGCGAAGAGGCGAGGGCGCATCTCGACTTTGTCGGTCTCGCCGCGCAGGCCGGGCAGCCGGCCGCGACGCTGACGCTGGCGATGCGCAAGCGGCTGGAACTCGCCAAGGCGCTGTCGATGAAGCCAAAGCTCTTGTTTCTGGACGAGGTCAACGCCGGCCTCAACAGCGCCGAGGTCGAGCGAGCGACGAAACTCATTCATGAGCTCGCGGCTCAAGGCATCACCATCGTGATGATCGAGCACCTGATGAAAGTGGTGCTCAACGTCTGCACGCGCATCGCCGTCCTGCACAACGGCGCGCTGATCGCCGACGGAGCGCCGCGCGAGGTGATCGAAAATCCTGCGGTCATCGAGGCCTATCTTGGCCAGCAATACGCCAAACGGAATGCCGCCCGTGGCTAGCTCCCTCATCATCGAGCTGAAAGGATTGTGCGCCGGCTATGGCGAGATCCAGGTGCTCTGGGGCATCGACCTGGACGTCCGCCGCGGCGAAATCACGGCGCTGATCGGCTCCAACGGCGCGGGCAAGACCACGCTGATGCGCGCGCTGTCGGGCCTGATCCCGACGCGGGCCGGCCATTATTTCTCCGACGGAAAAGACCTCACCGGCGACAGCGCCGCCGAGATACTCAGGCATGGCATCGTGCATGTGCCGGAGGGCAGGCGGCTGTTCGGCGCCATGAGCGTCGAGGAGAACCTCTTGATGGGCGCCTATTCCCGAAAGGCTGGCCGCGGCGAGATCCATCGCGATCTGGAACGGGTCTATGCAACATTCCCAAAACTTCGGGAGCGGCGCAGGCAGGCGGCGGCGACGTTGTCGGGCGGCGAGCAGCAGATGTGCGCGATCGGCCGCGGGCTGATGGCTGCGCCACTGCTGTTGATGATCGATGAATTGTCGCTCGGCCTATCGCCCCTGCTCGTCGAGCAACTGGTGGCCGCGCTTCGCGCGCTGAATGCGACCGGCACATCGATTCTCCTGGTGGAGCAGGATGTCACGACCGCACTTGATCTCTGCCACCATGCATTCGTCATGGACACGGGGCGTATCGTCCGGTCGGGCGCCGGCCCGGAGCTGCTGGCCGATCCGATCGTCCGCGACGCCTATCTCGGTGTTCTCCAGGAATGAGCCCCGTTCATCCCGTTCGTCGATCCTACAATCTAAGATCCTTGCAATCCAAAATCCAAGATCCTTGCAATCCAAAGAGGCGATATGATCAAGACCGTCGAAGCTCCCAACAGCGGCTATCGTTTCATGCCCGGCGTCAGCCAGTATTCCTGCGGCATCGCTGCCTTGCCCGGCTTCACCATTGAGCGGGTGCGGTTTGCAGATCCGGTGCCGTTGAAGGCCGGCTTCGAGCGGATCGCCAAAATCCTGAAAGAAGCCGGCCGGCCGCTTACAGCCTTCGGCGCCTGCGAATTGCGCTCGCCGGCGCCGTTCACGGAGGAGGGGTTCCGAGCCTTCAACGAGATCTACATCAAGACCCTGATCGAGTGGGGCGTGATGAAGGATGGCGTCAATCCGGTGGCGCGCAGCAATGTCTGCCCGAAAATCGATCCGCCCGGCGAACCCTGCTTTCATGCATTCTCGTTCGCGGTGCCGGCGCGGCATGCGCCGCCATCCTTCGTCATCGCCGGCAGCGGCGAATCCGTCGAGGGCAAGGCAAACTATCGCGACTACATCGTCAGTCCCGGCGATACCAGTCCGACAGGGATGCTGGCGAAGGCAAAATGGGTGCTGGACGAAATGGAGCGACGCATGAGCGCGTTCGATGGCACCTGGCGCCAGACCACCGCCGTGCAGCTTTACACCGTAAGGGACGTTTATTCGATCCTTGAAAGCGAGCTCGGCCGGCGCGGTGTGTTCCGCAACGGCCTGACCTGGCATTTCAACCGGCCGCCGGTCGTCGGCCTTGACTACGAGATGGACTGCCGCAGCGTCCAGCTCGAGCGGGTCGTCTAGCCGGCGATCGCGTCGTCGTCGGTCCTTCCGTTGCGGTTAGAGCTATTCCAACGTTGTCCATCGGCGGATAGTTACGGTTTCTCTCGGGTGCGCGCAGTAGTTCGGCACCCACCGCCGCGATGCAGCCGCTAACGCAATGACATCGTGCGATTTCGAAATCGCATCGATGCGTTGCGCTCGCGGATATGTGTGCTGCAGCGCAAGACACGGTGCTCTATATCCCCGGGCTGGGGTTCGGAGAACCTGGAAGATGACTGAAAGGCCGGCAGTTGGAGCAACGAACCGAGGTGGCCAACCATCGCGCAGTGAGGCAAATGGGCTTGGAGGAAACGGCATCGAGACGTTAGGCCGGTCGGAGCACGACGCCGCCATCGAACGCAGCCAGCCGACGTGCCTCGTGGTCGAAGACGACCGTACAATGCGGCACCTGGTCGTCAATTACCTGGAGGAGCACGATATCCGCGCCATCTCGGCCACCGGGCGCGGAGAGGTGGCTGGTCTGCTCGCCAATGAGGATCCCAGCGTCGTGATCCTCGACCTGCGGCTCGGCCAGGAAGACGGTCTCGACCTGCTTCGCGAGATCCGGTCGCGCTCCGATGTTCCCGTCATCATCACCACGGGCCATCGGCGCGACGAAATCGACAGGGTGGTCGGCCTCGAACTCGGCGCCGACGATTACCTCACCAAGCCTTTCGGCCTGAGAGAGCTTCTGGCACGCATCCGTGCGGTGCTGCGCCGGAGGGAGGCTGGACAGACGGTAGTCCAGCGAGATCCGGAAAGAGGCCGCAGCCGGTTTGGCCATTGGCAGCTTGATCGACGCAACCGCCGCCTTAGCGATTCCAGCGGAGCCCCGGTCTCGCTGACGAAGGGCGAATATGCGCTGCTGATTGCCTTTCTCGATGCCCCGCAGCGACCGCTCTCCCGCGAACACCTGCTTCAGGCGACCCGAATCCACGAGGACGTCTTCGACCGCAGTATCGACGTGCAGGTGCTGCGCCTGCGGCGCAAACTGGAGACCGACGCGAGCGCACCGCGCGTCATCCTGACCGAACGCGGCGTCGGCTACGTGTTTGCGCTGCCCGTTGAAACGCTTTGATGGAAGCGGACAGGGCCGAACAGCGCGCGGCCGCCCGGCGAATCCGGCGCGCCGCGGAGGGTTCCGGTTCCCGAAAAAGCGAGGCGACGTACTCCGTTACAATCGTAGCCCTAATTTCGCGTGCTGGAATGATGTCGCAACATGCGGACGGCAGAGTCTCCCGAGCCAACAATCCTTGGGAGAGGTCAATGCAACGGGAAAAACAGCTTACGGGCCACCGATCACAGCTCGCGCTTGCTGCGTATCGGAACGTGACGACAACGTCTCCGCCTCGGAAATTTTCCTCACCACGTGTCGCAACATTCGCCGGATGGCCCGCGGCTCTGCGGCCGCAGGTCTATTCGTATCAGCCGACTGATCTGGGCCGAGCCGAGGACGGCCGCGCAGGCGCGGGCAGCTCGATCCGGACGCGGCCGACACCGGATGAGTCGTGGCGCGTCATCCCAGCCGCTTTGTTTGGTATGAGCACCAGGCTTATCGGGAGTTTTGCTGCCTGCGGTGAAATCGCATTTTCGGGTTTTCTGTTGGCCTTCATGTCATGGACGATTGCACAGGTGCTCGCGGGCTGCGCCGCTTATGCCCAGGCGATGTATCCCACCGCGATCGAAACCGAGCCGCGCGAGCGGATGGAAAGTCCGGCGGGCGAGCCCGGCGAACTCGTCCTGCTGCGGCAACCGCGCAAGCCCCGATCCGGCGCCGCCGCGGTTGCGGTTGAACACGTTGTGCGATCGGAGACGGCGCGCGTTGATCCAGCAGGGTGGCCCGCATCGATCGCGTCCCTTTGGGAAAAATTCCGTTCGAGCATAGGCGGCCGACGCGCCCGACGGCTGGCGATCGCGGAACTGCGCACCCTCGACGATCGGTCGTTGCAGGACATCGGGCTCTCCCGCTGCGATATCGAGCACGTTGCGAGGCATGGAGATCGTTGCGAATGATGCGGTCGCGGTCGCCGGCCTTGGGCCGGCGACATCATCCGGAGACGGTGTTTGCGTGCGGGCCGGCGATGCCGGCCATCGTGCGCGCAGGCTTGCGGGCGCTCTGGATTTGCGTGGCGTTGCTAC
>JBAUUA010001246.1:0-1917 GCA_049582465.1 Bradyrhizobium sp.
CCCATGGTTCGTAAACGGGCGTCATTGATGCCTTCGCTGAACGTCAAGCCAAGCGTCAATGAAAGTTGGAATAGCTCCAGAAATCAATAAAGCAGTCCCGTGCTGCGATACTGAAATGCAATTAATAGGGGTATGAAATCATGCGATACGAAAATGGAATGAGAGCCGACGATCAGGCGTCCGCGCGCATCGGACGCGCCTGTTTTGCATGTTTGTCGGGCCTGGACCGTGATATTCGTTGCGGTGGAATGGTGAGGCGTTTTTCGTGATCGACAAGCTTGAACTCCTGCTCGCGCTGGCAAAAGAGCGGCATTTCGGACGGGCCGCGGAAGCCTGCGGCGTCACCCAGCCGACGATGTCGACGAGCCTCAAGCAGCTCGAGGAAATCCTCGGCGTCATGCTGGTGCAGCGCGGCTCGCGGTTTCAGGGCTTTACGCCGGAGGGCGAGCGCACGCTGGACTGGGCGCGCCGCATCGTCGGCGACGCCCGCGCCATGAAGCAGGAAATCAACAGCCTGAAGGACAAGCTGTCGGGCGAGATCCGGATCGCGGCAATTCCCACCGTGCTAGGCATGGTGGCGTCGCTGACCACCCCGTTTCGCGCGCGCTATCCCGACGTCCGCTTTCGCATCCAGTCCTGTACCTCTTCCGACGTGCTGGGCCTGTTGGAAAATCTAGAGGTCGATGCCGGCCTGACCTATATCGAAAACGAACCGATCGGCAGGGTGCGCACCATTCCGCTCTATAACGAGAGCTATCGGCTGCTGACGGCGCCCGACGCCATGTTCGGCGATCGCGATGTCGTCACGTGGAAGGAAGTGGGGCAGGTGCCGCTGTGCCTGCTGACGCCGGACATGCAGAACCGCCGCATCATCGATCGCGCGCTGCGCTCGGTCGGGGCCGAGGCAACGCCGACGCTGACGTCAAACTCGCTGCTCGTTCTCTACACCCATGTGAAGACCGGGCGGTGGGCCAGCGTGATGCCGGCCAAGCTCGCGGAAACGCTGGGGCTGGCGGATGCCGTGCGCAGCATTCCGATCGTCGATCCCGAGGTCAACTACAGCATCGGCCTGGTGGTTCCACAGCGCGATCCGATGACGCCGCTGATCGCGGCGCTGGTGCAGGTCGCACGCGAGGTCGCGCCGACGCTGGAGAGCTGAACGGCGAATCCGGATCGCCTCGAACGGCGGGCACGCGGAGCCTGTCATCGGGCGCGCATTCGCGCGACCCGGTGGCTTTGCCCACCCTACGATCTCCGCGAAAGTGCCTCAGGCAGCGGCCGGCATCCTTGCGGTCGCCTTGCGCGCGTCGCGCGGCAGCGACACGCAGACGACGGTCCCGGCGCCGAGCTTGGAGCGCAGCCGCATCGATCCGCCATGCAGGTTGGTCAGGGATCGCGCGATCGCGAGCCCCAGTCCCGAGCCATGATAGGTCTTGGTGAGCTGGCTCTCGACCTGCTCGAACGGCCGGCCGAGCCGCGCCAGCGAGTGCGGCGCGATGCCGATGCCGGTGTCGGCGATCATCAGCACGATGGAATCGTCGCGCAGGCGGCTGCGGACCACCACCCTGCCGCCTTCGGGGGTGAATTTGACGGCGTTTGACAGCAGGTTGACGATGATCTGCTTGATCGCGCGGCGATCGGCCACCACCGGAATGCTGCCCTCGATATCCGCGTCAAGCTGCAGATTCTTGTCCTCGGCGCGGCCGGACACCTCGCGCAGCGACTCCGCCAGCGTCTTCGACAGATCGAGCTGCTCCATGTCGAGTTTCATCCTCCCGGCCTCGATCTTCGACATGTCGAGGATGTCGTTGATGACTTCCAGGAGATAGTGACCGCTGGTCAGAATGTCGTGGCAGTATTCCTGATACTTCTCCGAGCCGAGCTGGCCGAACATGCCGCTTTCCATGATCTCGGAGA
>JBAUUA010001247.1:0-4000 GCA_049582465.1 Bradyrhizobium sp.
CCAGCGATACGGCGCCACGGACGCCGGTAAACGAAAGCACGAACGCGTTCTGCCACGGCGGCGCCGGATCGCGCAGCCGCACGCGCTTGATCAGCCGCGGCAGGTAAATGGCGGGATAGACCCAGGCGAAGCGCGCGACCACGATCATCACGCTCACCAGCGCGGTGGCGATCAGGATGTCGTCGAGTGGAAACGCCTTCGATTTCTCGAACAAGAGCCGCATCTGGAATCCGGTCAGGAGGAACAGCAAGCCCTCGATCAGATAAATCACCAGGTCCCAGAAGCAGATGCCCTGCAGCCGCGTCGCCGCGGAGATCAGCAGCGGCCCGTTCCAGCTCATATAGAGGCCACAGGCGACGGTCGCGATCACGCCGGAGCCGCCGAAATGTTCGGGGAGCCAATAGGAGACATAGGGGGTGATCAGGGACAGCGTGATCTCGATCTGGGGATCACGCGCGCGATGGCGCATCCGCAAGGAGAGCCAGCCCACCGCCATGCCGAACAGCACCTCGCCGGCGACGATCGCGGCGAACTCGCCCGTCGCCTTCGGCAGCGAGAACATGCCCGTCGAAATCGCCGCCACCGCGAAGCGGTACAGGATCAGTGCGGTCGCGTCGTTCGCCAGGCCTTCGCCCTCGAGCACCACCAGGATGCGGCGGGGCAGCGCGAGTCTGCGGGCGATCGCCAGCGGCGCCACCACGTCCGGCGGCGCGACAATGGCGCCAAGCAGGAAGCCTATGGTCCAGGGCAGTCCGATCAGGTAATGCGTCGCGGCCGCGACCGCGAAGGCGCTGAAGATCACGCAGCCGACCGAGAACAGGATGATCGGGCGCAGATTGAATTTGAATTCGCGCCAGCTCATGGCGACGCTGGCCGAATAGATCAGCGGCGGCAGCACCAAGAGCAGCACCAGTTCCGGCGGCAGTTCCAGGGGCGGCATGCCCGGCACGAAGGCCAGCCCGATGCCGGCCAGCAGCAACAGGATCGCGGGCGCGATCGCGGTCCGCCGCGCCAGCAGCTCGGTTCCCGCCAGCACCGCCAGCAGTATCAGGAAGATCTGAAATATGGCTTCCACGGCGTCCAATTCCTGTGCCAGTCCAATTGGCCCGGACCGGCGACGCCGTCAATGCCGCAGTGGTTGTGGCTATTCCTTCAAATCATAACGATACGATTTCGAAACGATCTGCCAGCCGTCCCTGAGTTTCATCGCCACCAGATAGTCGGTGAAATAGCGCGGCGGCAGCTGGCAGCGCACCTTGATGAAGGCGGTGGATTCGTCGGAGCGGTCGATGGTGACGATGAAATCCTCGCGCGGCTTGCCTTCGGCCTTGGCCGAGGGACGCTTCCTGACCCAGCCCATCCAGTCCGGCACGGTGAGAACCTTCAATTCGCCCTTTTCCACCCAGCGCAGATCGGCCGAGGGGTGGAAAATCGCGCCCAGCTTCTCGGCGTCGCCTTCGTAGAGGGCGTCGAAATAGTGCTGGACCACGGCTTCTACGGTGGAACGGTCATGACTCACGATCTTGTTCTCCTGGCGATGGACGCTGCCTGCCTTGAATTTAGCCACGAACTCTAAAATACACTACGGCACGCTATCTGCGGAAGGGGAAGAGAGTGACGAATTCCGAAATGGTCAGTGGTCGCAGGCTTACCGGAAGATGCTTTTGCGGAGCCGTCCACTATACGGTGGCGGATCAATTCGTTTACGCCGCGAACTGCCACTGCTCCAATTGCCGGAGGACGACCGGTTCCGCGTTCAAGCCGTTCGCCGGCATCGAGCGCGAGAAGTTCGTCGTCACCAAGGGTGAGGAGGCGCGCATGATCTTTGGCGACGACAACGGTCACGACGCGCACTGCGCGCGATGTGGTTCGCTGCTGTATTCCCTCGTCCGTGATGGCGCCTGGGTCCATGTCGCCATGGGGACGCTGCTGGACGATCCTTCCATTCGCCCGACCGTCCACATCTTCGTTGGCTCCAAAGCGCCATGGTTCACCATCACCGACGGTCTGCCGCAATATGAGGGACACGCCACCGCGGGATGACGGCTGGCTCACATCAGAAACACGCCCTTGCCGTCGACCTGCCTGTCGAACAGTTTGTAGGCTTCCTCCGCCTGGTCGATGGTCCAGCGATGGGTGAACAGCCGGTCGACGTCGATGCCGCGCTCGACCGAGAACCGCGCGCATTCGGCCTGCAGGATGTTGGAGAACGTCCAGGATGCCACCAGCGTCAATTGCCGGCGCAACAGATGCGGCGAGACATCGATATGGACGTCGCCGCCTTCGCCGACGAAGCACATGGTGCCCCACACCTTGGTGGAGCGGATCGCGTTCAGCCGCGCATCCGGGTTGCTCGATGTGTCGAGCGTCAGGTCCGCGTAGCGGCCGTGGGTGAGGTCCTTGATGGCGGCCACCGGATCGTTCGAGCCGGGATTGACCACATGATCGGCGCCGAACGCCTTGGCGCGTTCCAGCCGCTGCGGGCTGATGTCGAGCGCGATCACCCGCGCGCCCATCGCCTTGGCGTATTGCGTGGCCGCCAGCCCCACCGGGCCCTGGCCGAAGATCGCGATGGTGTCGTTGCCGGACAGGTTCATGCGCCGCAGCGCGCCATAGGCGGTGCCGGAGCCGCAGGCGATCGCAGCTCCCGCCGAGAACGACAATTCATCCGGCAGCGGCACCAGCGTATTGGCCGGCACCTTCAGATATTGCGCGTGGCCGCCATGGGCGTTGTTGCCGTAGACCTTGACTGGCACCTCCTGGCAGAGCTGCTGCCATCCGGAGCGGCAATGGTTGCACTGGGTGCAGCCCTGATAGTGGTGCACCATCACGCGCTGGCCGATGCGCGCCTCCCGCGCATCGACGGCGGAACCGATCGCCA
Organism: Bradyrhizobium sp.; assembly: GCA_049582465.1. Classification (GTDB taxonomy): domain Bacteria; phylum Pseudomonadota; class Alphaproteobacteria; order Rhizobiales; family Xanthobacteraceae; genus Bradyrhizobium. The sequence continues at coordinate 2,882 of JBAUUA010001247.1, forward strand.
CCACGACGCCGCAGGGCTCGTGCCCGGCGATCACGGGACCCTCCCGCATCGGGATGCCGCTCGCCTGCGCCCCGTTTTTGGGCCGGCGATACTGGTGCAGGTCGCTGCCGCACATGCCGGACGCCTTCATTTCGATCACCACGTCATGCGGATCCGGCGTCGGATCGGGGAACTGCATCAGTTCCAGTTCGCGCTCGCCGTTGAACACCACGCCGCGCATCGCTTCCTCCGTTTGTTCTTGCTTGTCGGTGGATATTGGACGGGAAAACGTGATCGGCCAAGGACGAACGAGCGCGAACCCGGGGAACTGGATGCGGACTGGCGCGACATGACAAAAGACGGTCGGTCCAGCGAGACCGGGGGCAAGGGACGCAGGTGTCGGTGCGTGATCTCGCTCACAGGTGGACCGCGCGAGCTTCGCATCGCCCCGGAATGACGACTCCCAGGTTCAGATCGCGCTTGCCGCGATATTGACCATCAGCGCCACCAGCGCGGTATTGTAGATGAACGAGACAATGCCGTGCGCGGTGGCGGTGCGGCGGATGGTCTTGTCGGTGATCCCGACGTCGGAGACCTGCGCGGTCATGCCGATCACGAACGAGAAATAGACGAAATCCCAGTAGTCGGCGTGGTCGTGCTGGTCGCCGCTCGGAAACTGCAGGCCGCCGGGCTTGGCGCGGCGGTAGTAATCATGGGCGTAATGCAGCGCGAAAATCGTGTGCACCGCCGCCCAGGACAGCGCGATCGTCGCGGTCGCCAGCGTCAGTTGCGGCCCGCTGCGGTGCGAAGCGCCGAGTTCGAACACGATCGCGGCGATCGAGGCAAAGGCGCCGAGCGCGGTCACCAGCAGGATCAGAAAGCGGCCATCGTCCTGCATCACGGCGTTGCGCTTGATATGCGATAGCTCGCTGCGCAGCACCATGGTGTAGACCAGCAACAGATACATCGTGATCAGGATGTCCCAGCTGAGCAGCAGCCGCGTCACCAGCCTCAGCGAGTCCGGCAGCAGAAAGAACGCCACGATCCCGATCGCGACCGAAAAGAAGGTCCGCGGCCGCGCATAGACCACGCGGGCCGGTTTCGACATTTTCCGGAAACGGATGAGGACGGGATCGTCGG
>JBAUUA010001248.1:0-6380 GCA_049582465.1 Bradyrhizobium sp.
CGATGGCGCGCAGGGTGGCAAACTCGTTCAGGTGCTCCTTCGTGCTTGAATAAAGCGTCTGCGCGACGATGACGGTGCCGACGATCACGCCGAGCAATGCGCCTGCGAACAGAGCGGCGCCGGCGCCAGTGCCGAACAGCCAGAATCTGCGGCTGCGTTCGCGAAACTCGGCCGTAGTCAGCACCTCGACGTCGGCAATGTGCGAGATGAGCTGGCTGCGAACGCGATCGGGATCGGCACCCGGGCTCAGGCGAACGAGAAGATAGGTGGCCTTCCCGTACGGAACGCCCGTGTGAGCCCGCGCCCGATTGACGTCCATGAAAACGAACGGCGTCGTGGTGAAGGAACGGATGCCATTGGTGACGGCCGCCACCCGCACCGCTTGTTGCCGGATCTCGGCGGTCGCTCCCACTCCCGAGACGCCGAGGCGATCGAAATAGGATTTGTCGACTGCGACCGCGTTCGGGGTCGATAGCGCCTCGATCCGGCCCTCCACCAGGTTCCACGGCTGCAGGCCGCCGGCCCGCAGATCCGAACCGATGACGAAAACGGGGGTCGTCGCACCGCCCGGTATTCGCCAATCAGCAAATCCGATCACGACGGGAATGGCGTCGGCCACCCCGTTGACGGAAAGCGCGCGGTAGCGCTCGCGCGTGTTCAGCAGGGACGGATCCTCGAAGCACTTGGTCCCGCGCGGCATGATCCAGAGGTCGGCGGACGCATGATCGATCATCGTTGTCACCATGCTTCCAAAGCCCAGATACAGGCCCATCTGGACGGTGACCAGAACGATCGAGAACACGATCCCGATCACGGTCGCAATGAAGCGAAGCCGGTCATGAAACAGATTTCGGAACGCAAGGGTGAAGACCAATGGCATGTTACCGCGACCCGATCACTTTCCGTCCATTGTCAATTCAGTCTTCACGCGCGGTAAAACTCCGCGGATCGTCGCATGCAGGCGCGAGACCGGCAGCGCGCCGCCGATGGCGGCGGCGATGGCCCAGCTCATGATCAGGGTGCCGGCGAACACGATCGCCGCCTTGCCGATCGCAAACAGGCCGGCCTCCAGCAGCGCATATTGCAGCCAGACCGCAAACGCGTAGTGGATCATGTACATGCGGTAGGCATTGGCCGACAGGCTGTCAAACGCCCGCAGGCGCCAATGCGCGAAGCGCAGGCAGATCGCCAGCGCGCACAGGCAGTCCGCCGCGCAGGCGACAACAAAGCCCATGCCCGCCGCAAGTTTCGCGATCAGCGGAGCGTTGCTCCAGTCCGACATCGTCACCGAGGTCGGCGCGGCCCAGAGCAAGAAGCCGACAAAGGCTGTGGCGAGCCACGCCGCCCAGCGCCGCGCCAGAACACCATCGCTGGCAAGCACGCTGCGTTCGAGGCCGTAAGTCCCGACCGCCAAACCTGCAAGGAAATAGACGAGGTAGTGCAACGGCCGGCTGAGCTGAAACGAGATTGGACCGATATTCGTCCATGTGAAGGGTGAATAGGCCAGCGCCAAGGGGACATAGGCCAGCGCGGACATCGCCACCAGAACGACAAAGAACCGGACCGGATTTCCGCCGGCGAAGGCCACCAGCCGGACAAGACGCTGGTCCCATCCGGGAACGAAGCGATGCATCGCCACCGCGAGAGCGTTGAATGCCAACAGCTGGCCCAGGAACCATTGTGGTCCGTTGGGCCAGAACGGCAGCGCGAGCCAATGCTGCCAATAGGCATTCAGGCTGGGGTCAACGGCAGTGGCGCGATAGGTGGGATAATACGCGAGCGGCGCAAGAAAAATGACGGCCAACACGAAGGGTATGCCGATCCGCAGCAGCCGGTCCAACAAGAACTTCCAGCTGCCCTTGCGCCCCAGGCTTGACGGCACGAACAGGCCCGAGAGGAAGAACATCAGGCCCATCAGACCCACATCCTGCCAGGCGCAGAACAGATCGAAGCCGAACCATCGCTGGCTGTCCACGATCGGAAACGCCAGCCATTGATAGGGCGCGCTGTCGAACTGATACGCGGCGGGCGGCAGGGAGGCGAGGTAAGGAAGGACGGAATGGAACGCCAGCACGATAAGGATGACAACCGCTCGAAGATTGACGATCGCAATGCTTGATCTGCTCATTGTCGCGCAGGCCCCACACGCCAATCCGACGCGCAGCGGAGCGTGCCTCCGTGCCGCGCGAAGAGCAAGACCGGGACCTTGATGTTCGCTTGGCCCGCCCCGACAGTGCAATCGTTCTAGCCACCGAGTTTAAAGCTGCCTTTGCGGCTCAAACGAGGTTTGGGGCGCGATCGCCCCGGGATTGTCGTCGCCCGGGACGCGCATGATCCACATATCGCGCGCGGGACGTCTTGATCTGGCGCAATGCCGGTGCCCGCCAAGCGCGTGCTTTCGCGATCAGTGGCGATCCGGAGAGCCGGCAGGCCAGCCAGGACGGGCTCTGCCGGCCGGGATCGGTGCGGGAGCAGCGGCGGCGCGCCGGATTCAGCCCGCCGGGATCACGACGACGCCCTTGTCCTTGGGCCAGCGCACGCGCCAGGCGAAGGCAATGTCCCTGGCCTCGCCGGGTTTCGCCTCGAACGCCCATTCGAGCACGCCGCGCCGGTCGCGCAGGTTGGTCGTAGTCGGAGGCGTCGTCGACGGCAGCATGTCGACCACGATGTCCTCGTTTTCGCTGACCGGCAATTGGTCCTCGATGGCGATCCGGATCGGGAAATCGTGGCCGTTGCGCACGCTGGTCTTGAACGCGCGTTCGTCGGTCTTCGATGTCGTCACGATCAGGCCCGTCGATCCCTCGTTGCGCTTGACGACGGTGCGCTCGATCTTGATCTTGTCGTCGGCGCCGAAGCTGAGCCGCACCGTTTCGTCCTTGCCGGCAGCCGCCATTTGGCCTCGGCCGACGAACACGCCGTCGCGATAGATCGCGACCCGGCCGGGCAGCAGCGGCGCGTCCTCGGCCTGCCTGAAGCTTGCTTCGAGAAACGCCGCGGGATCGAGCACCGGCGCAGCCCGAACCGCGAGATCGGGTGTAACGATGGCAGTGGAGACGCGCAGGCTCTTGGCGCCCTCGCCGGCACCGAGGCTGACCCGGCCGGGGATCCTGAACGTCACCTGGAAGCCGCCGATTTCGGCGGTGGCCTGCTGTTCCTCGGCGCGTTGCGCTGGCGCTGCGGGCGCTTCAAACGCCATCGGCGGCGACTGCATCTGACGGAGCTTCATATCCGAAAACGCGGCAGAGCCCAGCGGACGCGGCGGTTGCGGATATTGCACGAGCAGCGAATTCAGATCGGGCGCGCTGCCGCCGCGCGCGGTCCGCACCGTCGAGACGGCCAGCGCAACATTCGACCAGTCCTCGCCCGTCGACTGGGTGATCTCGGCGCGGCGCACCAGTTCGAGCGCGGGCTTTCGGTCCTTTGCGCCGGTATCGAGCCTCGCATCATAGAGCGGCAGCCAGTGCGCGTCGCGCACGCTGTAGGTCACCCGCAGCGTCGCCTTGGTAGCGGCATCGGCGGCGAGATCGATCCGGACCTCGAGCCTGGCCGGCGGCTTGGCCGCGCGGTCGGCCTCGAGCCTTGCGATCTCGCGATCGATGTCGCGCTGCTTGCGTTCGGCGTCGCGGATCGCGGTGTCCGCGCTGGCGACTTCCTCCGCGACCGCGGCAAAGGCCGCGCGCCACTCGTCGATAGGACGCGCCTCGCCCTTGTTGCCGAGCCCCGCGGGAGAGCTTTGCGCAAAACGCTCCGCGAACTTGCGGCGCGCGGTGGCCGCGTTGATCGCGCCGGAGAGATTGCCGCGTTCGTCCTTCAGCGCTTCGATGCGCTTGTCGAGCTCCGGCAGATTGACCGGCGCGGCATGCGGCGGCCGGGTGTCGATGGCGCCGATGGTGAGCTTCGCGCCCGCCTCGCCCTCGACCCGAAGCGAGGACGGATCCAGCGTCAACGGGAAATCGGTTGCCACCAGGGTGTTGTCGCCGGAGGCAAGATCGGCCGCGATGACGCGCGTGACGCTGGCGCCATCGGGATAGACGGTGACGGCATCAACCGTGGACCTGGCGTCGACATCGGCCGCCCGTGCCGGCATGGCGGCAAAGGCGGCAACGACAACCAGGCTGGTCGTTACAAGATGACTAGCAATCCTGCGCATGACTTCCCTCCCGCAAATCCTCTGGCGCCGCCCGCCAGGCCTCGCTGGACTGGACGCACAAAAATCGCCTCACCATCGTGGTGAGACGTTGCGATCAAGGAACTGGTTCGATTAAGGTAACCGTAAGGCGCCGCCAAGGCACGGCTGCGGCGCCGGCGGCGTGGAAACGTGTCAGCGGCCGCGGGGAAGCCTTGGACAGCCAGACTTTTCTTACCCTCCCCTTGGAGGGGGTGTTCGTGTGAAGTGAAAGTTGAACCACGCAAACAGCGCAGTCGAAGATGGACTGTCGCCCCGCCCCGTCTCGCCTTTCACTCCGCTACATGCGGGCCGACTCTCCCCCTCCAGATGAGGGTGAAGGAGCCCTAGCCTAGAACACCAGCGCCTTGGCCTGCTTGACCTGCGGCAGCGCCTGCACCTTGGTGAGCACGTCGGCCGGCACCGGGCCGTCGACCTCGACCAGCGCGATGGCGTCGCCGCCCTGCTTGGTGCGGCCGAGATGGAAGGTCGCGATGTTGAGCTTGGCGTCGCCGAGCAGGCTGGCGAAGCGGCCGATGAAGCCGGGCTTGTCCTCGTTGGTGACGTAGATCATCGACTTGCCGAATTCGGCGTCGACGCGGATGCCCTTGATATCGACCAGCCGCGGCTTGCCGTCGTGATAGACGGTGCCGGAGACCGAGCGCTCCTGCCGCTCGGTGATAACGGCGACCGTGATCAGGCTTTCATAGTCGCTCTGCGCCGCCCGCACGATCTCGTCGACCACCATGCCGCGCTCCTTGGCGACGACCGGCGCGGAGACGACGTTGACGTCGCCCAGCATCGGACGCAGCAGGCCCGACAGGACCGCCGAGGTCAGCGCCTTGATCTTCATCTCGGCGACATGGCCCTCATAGGTGATCTGCACCTTGGCGATGCCGGTCTCGGTGAGCTGGCCGGCGAACGAACCGAGCTTTTCGGCGAGCTCGATGAACGGCTTCAGCTTCGGCGCCTCTTCCGCCGTGATCGACGGGAAGTTGACCGCGTTGGAAATAGCGCCGCTCAACAGATAATCCGACATCTGCTCGGCGACCTGAAGGGCGACGTTCTCCTGCGCCTCGGTGGTGGCCGCGCCCAGATGCGGCGTGCAGATCACGTTGGGATGGCCGAACAGCACATTCGAGGTCGCCGGCTCCTCGACGAACACGTCGAACGCCGCGCCCGCGACCTGCTTGGAGTTCAGCGCATCGACCAGCGCCTGTTCGTCGACCAGCCCGCCGCGCGCGCAGTTGATGATGCGCACGCCCTTCTTCATTTTGGCCAGCGCCGCCGCGTCGATGACGTTTTTGGTCTTCTCCGTCAGCGGCGTGTGCAGCGTGATGAAATCGGCGCGCTTCAACAGCTCGTCGAGTTCGACCTTCTCGACGCCGATGTCCTTGGCGCGCTCCGGCGACAGGAACGGATCGAACGCGATCACCTTCATGCGCAGGCCGAGCGCGCGGTCGGCGACGATCGAGCCGATATTGCCGCAGCCGATGATGCCGAGCGTCTTGCCGGTGATCTCGACGCCCATGAAGCGGTTCTTCTCCCACTTGCCGGCCTGGGTGGAAGCATCCGCCTGCGGAATTTCGCGCGCCAGCGCCAGCATCAGGGTGATGGCGTGTTCGGCCGTGGTGATGGAGTTGCCGAACGGCGTGTTCATCACGATGATGCCCTTGGCCGTGGCCGCCGGGATCTCGACATTGTCGACGCCGATGCCGGCGCGGCCGATCACCTTCAGCCGCGTCGCTTTCTCGATGATCTTCGCGGTCGCCTTGGTGGCGGAGCGGATGGCCAGCCCATCGTAATTGCCGATGATCTCGGCGAGCTTTTCCTTGTCCTTGCCGAGATTGGGCTGGAAGTCGACATCGATGCCGCGATCCTTGAAGATCTGCACGGCGGCGGGCGAAAGTGCGTCGGAAATGAGAACCTTGGGTTTTGTCATGGGGATGATCCGTGAGGGACGATGCATCTGATGTCGTCGCCCGCCGGCTTGACCCTCGGGTCCATCTTTTTTTGATGGATGGCCGGGTCAAGCCCGGCCATGACGATGGTGGAATGAACGAGCTTAAGCCGCCTTCGGAAGCGAGGCCCTGGTTTCCGCGAAGGCCCAGTCGATCCATTGCGTCAGCAGCGCGACGTCGCTGGCTTCCACCGTGGCGCCGCACCAGATGCGCAGGCCCGCCGGCGCATCGCGATAATGCGCGAAATCGTAGCC
>JBAUUA010001249.1:0-11988 GCA_049582465.1 Bradyrhizobium sp.
GAAGTCGAGCAGGCACATCTTGAGCTTGGCCTGCGCCGGCGCCGACAGCTGCGACAGTTCGCGCGCGTGCGCCGCGCGCACCATGGCGCGCGCGATCGGCAGCTGCCGAGGATCGGAACGCACGGTCATGGCCATCGGTTGCTCCTTGATCCTGTGGTCGGTGCTGCTGCTATCCCCTGATCTGCACGCCGGTCCATTCCTCCGACAGTTTCGCGATCGAGGTGAAATCGGAGTCCGGCCCATACTTGGCCTGGGTCAACGCCAGGATCTGGCGCACCACCGCGCCCATGATCATCGGAACCCCCATCGCTTCGGCCTCGTCGAGACAGAGACGAACGTCCTTGTAGGACAGCGCGGTCGCGAAGCCGAAATCGAAGGTGCCCGGCAGCACCGAGCGCGGAAACTTGTCCTGGGTCGCGCTGTTGCGCCCCGAGCTGACGTTGATGATGTCGAGCAGCACTTTTGGATCGAGGCCGGCCTTGACCCCCATCGCCATTCCCTCCGACGAGATCACAAGCGCCGCCGCGGCCAAGAGGTTGTTGACGAGCTTGGCGGTCTGCGCCAGGCCCGGCTTCTCACCGGTGAAGAACAGCTTGCCGAAATGCTTCAGGATCGGTTCGACCTTGGCGTCGTAGATGTCGCGCGGGCCCGAGACCATCACCGCGAGCGTGCCTGCCTTGGCGCCGGTGATGCCGCCGCTGACCGGGGAATCGAACAGGGTGATCTGCCGCTCGCCGAGACCCTTGGCGACGATGGTCGCGACGCCGGGTCCGGTGGTGGAGAGATCGATCACGGTGCGGACGCGATTGCCGACGCCGACGCCGTTCTCGCCGAGCGTCACCGCCTTGACGATGTCCGGCGTCGGCAGGCTCAACAGAACGATTTCGGCGGTCGAGGCCACCTCGCCGGGGGACCGCGCCAGCCGCGCGCCGCGCGCGACCAGTTCGGCGGTGGCTTCCGGCTGCTTGTCATAGACGCAGAGCGCGTAACCGGCATCGAGCAGGCGTGACGCCATGGGACCGCCCATGCGGCCGATGCCAATGAATCCGAGAAGCTCGCCCGCCATCGCATATCCTCCGTAATCGGCCGGTCTTGATCGCCGGTCCGGCTGTTCGGAGGGAAACCTAGCCGGTCCTCCGATGGAGGGGCATCGTCGTTTAGGGAATAACAGCTTTCCTGCGCGCAGTGGGCGACGCGGCATTGCCGCGAACGCGTGACGGCTGCCTGCTTCCGTCCGGCGACAGCCAGAGACCCTGTTGAACGAGATCCTGCACCTGGTGGCGCACCATCTTGGCGAGGGCCCGCGTCGCGGTAGTGGTCGGCCGCTGGCTGGACGTGGCGAGGATCAGCTGCCGGGTCAGCACGGGATCGACGATCGACCAGCTCTTCAGCCGGCCGGCCTCGATCAGATGACGCGCCGGGCCATAGGACAGCAGCGTGTATCCGATGCCGCGCCCCACCAGACTAAGCGTCGATGGCATGGCGTCGACCTCGAGCACGACGTTGGGTTCGATCGCCGCCTCGCCGAGGAACGCGTCGACCACCAGTCGCAGGCCGTGCGGACGGCTTGGCAGGATCATCGGCAGCTCGGCGAGGCGCGAGGCCGGCACCGGCGCCGCGGTCAATGCGGCCGGATCGTTCACCGCACCCAACAGACTGATTTCCTCCCGCAGCAACGGCTCCGCGCTCAGATTGCTGATGCGCGGCGCGTTGTAGAGCACCGCGACATCGATCTTGCCGGTGATCAGCCATTCCAGCAGATGGCCGCTGAACCCTTCCACCACCCGCATGGAGATCAGCGGGAACTCGGCGCGGAAGCATTGCACCAACGGCACCGTCAGGATCGAGCCGACCGACGGCGGCATGCCGATCGCGATGGTGCCGCGCGGGCTGGAGCGCAGCGCCATCACCTCCGAGGCCGCGCGTGTGACGGTATCGAGCACCCCGCCGGCGTAGCCGTGCAGCAGCTTGCCCGCCTCGGTCAGGACGATGCCGCGCCCGTTGCGGTAGAACAGTTCGATGCCGAGCTCCTGTTCCAGCGCCTTGATCTGCCGGCTCAGCACCGGCTGCGCCACCGACAGCACCGCGCCCGCGCGCGAGAAGGAACCAAATTCGGCCAGCGTTGCAAAGGCCTTGAGCTGCTTGAGATCCATTCCGCCCCATCCGCGTGGACACGTCCGCGGCCCACGGTTTCGACATAACAGTTAGCATACGGACGACGGCGGACACCGTCGGCGGCATCTGGCAGGTTTTTCCTCCCGCGCGCAACGCGCCGGGCAACCACCAGTAAGCGCGCACAGGGAGATCATAATGTCTGACACGAAAAGGGGAACCGTTGTTCTGACCGGGGCGGCGGGAGGGCTGGGGCAGGCGATCTCGCGTGCGGTCGTGGCGGCCGGGCGACGCGTCGTTCTGATCGACAGGAGCGAGGATTCACTCAATCGTTTCGCGGCCGAACTCGGCGCCATGGGGCATCCGGTCCGGCTCGACATCACCGACCATGCCGCCGTCGATCGGCTGCTCGACCAGGTGCCGGAGGCGTTCCGGCCGGTCGAGGTGCTGATCAACAATGCCGGGCATGACATCGGCGGACGCACCCGGTTCGACCAGGGTTCGCCCGACGATTGGACCGACATCATCCGCACCAACCTGATCGGCACCATGCGGGTCACCCGCGCGGTGCTGCCGGCGATGGTCGCGCGCAATGCCGGCCACATCGTCAACATCAGCTCGATCAACGCGGTGCGGATCGTGCCCGACATGGCCGCCTACTCGGCCAGCAAGGCAGGCGTCCGTATGTTCACCGAGACCATCCGGGGCGAACTCAGCGAGACCGCCATCCGGGTCACCGAGATCCTGCCGGGCCTGACCCGTACCGGGATCATCGCCACCCGCTACCGTGGCGACCGCGCCAAGGAGAAGGCCTATTTCGATCAGTTCAAGATCGCGCTCGATCCGGAGGATGTCGCACGGGTGATTGCGTTCGCGCTCGAACAGCCGCCGCATGTGCAGATTGCCGAGATCATGGTCCTGCCGGTCAACCGGTATTAGACCCCTCACCGTCGGTCGCGGCGAGGACGGCTGGATCGTGCCGGTCCACTGCTATTTCGTGGTCGCGTTGCGCGCCATGAACGACTGTGGGGTTCCGTCTTTCCGGTCGACGAAGATGATGTCCATCGGATCGCGCCGCGGCGTATCGATCGACAGGAAGACCACGGGATGGTCGAACAGTTTCGGCATCGCGTGAACCGTGCCGCGTTCGAAGAACAGGAGCTGACCCAGCTTGAACTCCGCTTCCGTCGCGGGATCCTTCATCCAGAACGTCCCGCGCCCGAAGAACACATAGAGATATTCGTCGCAGGTGGCATGATAATGCGCCGGCGTGGGGCGATAGACGCGGAACACCCGTGAGCTCGCCTGCTCGCGATTGGTCAGATATTCGTCGACCAGCAAAGTCGCCGCGGATTGTGGAAATGCGCCGGCGATCGCGCCGATGTCGAAACGTCCCGTCGCCACGGATTCACCTGGCATGAAGATCTCCTGCTAGCTTTGGTAGCGCCCGGTCAGTCGTAAGCCCTGATCAGCGCCTGTGTTCCATCACGAAGGCCGCCGCGCTCGGCGATCACGCCATATTGTTTCAAGGCGGTCTGCAGCCCCTTGAGGTCGAGACCGGCAGCGCCCGCCTCCTCGCTGGCGATGGTCAAGTCCTTGATCAGATGCTCGACGAAGAAGCCGGCGGCAAAATCGCGGTCGACCATCTTCGGTCCGAGGTTGTTGAGGAGGAAACTCCCCGCAGCCCCGGTGCCGATCGATCCCAGCACGGCACGGGGATCGAGGCCGACGCGGCCCGCATAGGCCAGTCCTTCGGAAACCCCGAGCATGGTGCCGGCGATCACGATCTGGTTGGCGAGCTTGGTGTGCTGGCCCGCGCCGGGACCGCCCTGGCGGCGAATGTTGGTGCCCATCAACCGAAGGACAGGCAACGCAGCGTCGAAATCGCTCGCCTCGCCGCCGACCATGATCGAGAGTTTGGCGTCGCGTGCGCCGATGTCGCCGCCCGAGACCGGGGCGTCGAGCGCGCGCAAGCCCTTCGCCTTGGCCGCCGCGGCGATCCGCACCGCGAGCGAGGGGCTCGACGTCGTCATCTCGATCAGGATCGCGCCCGTCGCCGCGCGCGCCAGGATTCCGCCCTGCCCGAGATAGATATCTTCCACATCGCGCGGCAGCCCGACCATGGTGATGACGATGCTGGCCTGCGACGCCGCGGCGCCGGCATCGTCATGCCAGGTCGCGCCGCGCGCGATCAGCGGCTCGGCCCGCGCGCGGGTCCGGTTGTAGACATGGAGCGGATGGCCGGCGTCCAGGATATGGCCCGCCATATGCGCGCCCATCATGCCCAGGCCAATGAAGGCGACTGGTGTCTTCGTGTCAGTCTTGTTGGTGTCGGTCATGGCTTGTTCCTTGGATCCGTCCTGCCCCGCAACAGCGAGCGCAGGTACATGGGAGATAGCGGCTGGCGCTCGGCAACGACGCCAAACGGCGCCAGCGCGTCGTTGACGGCGCTCGGCACGGCGCCGGTCGCGCCCATCACGCCTCCCTCCGACATGCCCTTGCTGCCCGTCAGCGTCTTCTTGTTCGGTGTGTGCTGCGAGATCACCTCGATCGGGGGAATCTCGACGGCAGTAGCGAGAAGGTAATCGGCGAAACTACCCGAGCGGTTTTGGCCGTTCTCGTCATAGACGACTTCCTCGAGCAGCGCGCCGCTGATCCCCATCGCGATCGCGCCGTGCTGCTGGCCGCGCACCACCAGCGGATTGAGCACGGTTCCGCAATCATCGACCACGAGATAGCGCTCGACCGTGACCTTGCCGGTCTCTACATCGACGCAGACTTCGCAAACATGCATCGAGTTGGAAAACGTCATCGGCGGCGGATCGTAGGCCCGATGCGCTTCGAGGCCGGGCTCCATCCCTGGCGGCAGCCGCAACGGATCGAGATAGGCGACGCGCGCGACATCGATGAGCGACAGGCCGGCATCGGTCCACTCGCCACCGAGCCTGCGCTCGACACGCGAGGCGTTGAGCCGCAACTCGCCGCTGCTGTTGAGCCCGAGCAAGGTCGCAGCGATGGTCAGGACCTTGTCGCGAAGCGTCTGCGCCGCGCTCAGCAAGACGCTGCCGCCGGCCGTGCCGCCGCGCGCGCCGCGGCTGCCCATGCCGTAAGGGGCGGTATCGGTATTGCCGAGGTGAATCCGCACCTCGTTCGGATCGACGCCGAGCGGCTCCGCGACCACCTGGGCAAAGGTGGTCTCGTAGCCCTGCCCCGAGGCCATCAGGCCGACGGAGGCGTTCACCGCTCCCGAGGGCTCGATCTTGACCCAGCCGGATTCATGGCCGGAACCGGGAATGCCCGCGGCCTTGTAGAAGGCGGAGCCGTAGGTGGTGGATTCGACGACACAACAAAGGCCGACGCCGCGATAGATGCCCCGGGCCTGATCGGCCGCCTGCCGCGCGCGGAACGCCGCAATGTCGAAGACCTCCAGCGCACGCTCGAAGGCTTCGCGCGGCGTGACGTCTTCCAGCATCAGTCCCGTCAGCATCGCATAGGGCAGATCCGCCGGACCCAGCATGTTGACGCGCCGCACCTCGACCGGATCGAGCGACAGCTTGCGCGCGATCGCCTCGATGGTGCCTTCCATCACCCAGCTCGTGATCGCCATCGGCGCGCGCATCGGCCCGTTGCCGCATTTATTGGTGAGCGCGACCTTGATGTCATAGGCGTAATTGGAGACGCGGTAGGGGCCGGTCAGGATCATCGCGACCACGCGCGCCAGATAATTCGCGGGATAGAAGCAATAGGCGCCGAAATCCTCGACGATCTCGAGCTCGAGGGCGAGAATTCGCCCCTTGGCGTCCACCGCGGTGCGGGTTCGCGCCACGTCCTCGCGCGCGTGGCTCGCCGCGATCAGGTTCTCGGCGCGGTCCTCGCGCCAGCGCACCGGGCGGCGCAATTCGCGGGCGAGTGCGGCGACCGTGAGTTCCTCCCGGTAAAGCGCGATCTTCTGGCCGAAGGCGCCGCCGATGTCAGGGCAAATCACCGTGACCTGCGCTTCGTTCAGCCGCATGCGCGCCGCGAGCTGCGTCCTGAAGGGATGCGGCACCTGGCTGCCGATATGCATGGTGAGATGCCGCCGGCCCGCATCCCACACGGCGCAGCAGCCGCGCGTTTCGATCGGCGCGTGGGTCTGGCGCTGCTGATGAAAGGAAGCTTCGACCACGATCTCGGCTTCCGCGAAGCTGCGGCCGGGCTCGCCCGCGGAAAAACTCTGGTGCGAGACCAGATTGTCCGGCAGGGCCTCGTCGACCAGCGGCGCGCCCGCCGCGAGCGCATGGGAAAAATCGGCCACCGCATCGAGTTCGTCATAGTCGATGTTCACGAGCTCGGCGGCGTCCTCCGCCAGGTAGCGGTCCCGCGCGACGATGCAGACCACGGGATCGCCGATGAAACGCACCTTGTCGATCGGCAGCGTCGAAAACTCGACCGGGCGCAGACCTTCGATCGGCGGCGCCATGCGCAACGGCGTGGTCCATTCCGCGAGTTCGCGCCCGGTGACGATGGCGACAACGCCTTCGGCCTGGCGCGCGGCTTCGATGTCGATCCACCGGATCCGTGCATGCGCGTGCGGCGAGCGGACGAAATGGGCGTGCAAGGCACCCGGCACCACGACATCGTCGAGATAGCGGCCCTGGCCGGTGACGAAGCGATAGTCCTCGCGGCGCAGCAGCGCCTTGCCGATGATGCGTGTTTCGCTCATGTCGGGCTGCCTTCGCGGCGGCGAGCGGCGGCCTTCACGATCGCGGTGACAATGTTGTGGTAACCGGTGCAGCGGCAGAGATTGCCGGACAGCGCGTCGCGGATTTCCGCTTCGCTCGGATCGGGGTTTTCGGCGAGCCAGGCTTCCATGGTCACGACGATGCCGGGCGTGCAGAAGCCGCATTGCAGCCCGTGCTCCTCATGCAGCGCCTGCTGCACCGGCGACAGGGCGCCGTCGCCGCCGAACGCCTCAATGGTCGTTATTTCATGGTTTTGCGCCTGCACCGCATAGGTCAGGCAGGCGCGTGCCGGGGCGCCTTCGAGCAGGATGGTGCACGCGCCGCAGACCCCGTGCTCGCATCCGACATGGGTTCCGGTCAGCCCGCAGTCATCGCGGAGCACATCGGACAACAACCGGCGCGGCTCCGCGAACAGGCGATATTGCGTTCCGTTGATCTTCAGGACGATGGGAACAGGATCGAATTCGCTCACGATGCACGCTCCGCAATCCGCTCCAGGGCCTGGTTGAGGGCTTCCCGCGTCAGGGCCGCGACCAGCTCTTTGCGAAACGCAACCGGGATCCGCTCGTTGTCCTCGATCTCGACGGCGTCGGCGACCATGGCGCCGATCCGCGCGGGCCAGTCCTTCGACAGCGACTTGGCGAGATCGCCTACCACCAGTTGTTCCGCGCGGACCGGCACCGGACCGATGCCGCCGATCGCCAGCCGCAAGCCCGCGACCGCGTCATCTGCTCCGCGCGCCAGCGTCGCGGCGACGGAAACGATGGCGAAATCGCCGGCCCGGCGGTTGAACAGACGGAAGCCCCAGCCTTTCTGCGGCGACGAAAGCGGCACATGAATCGCGGCCAGCAGTTCGTCCGGGTCCAGGATCGTGGTGAAGATCGACAGGAAGAAATCGCGCGCGGGGACCATTCGGATCCCTCTTGCGGAATGGATCTCCATCTCGGCATCGAGTGCCAGTGCTACAAGCAGCAATTGCGCCGCGGGATCGGCATGCGCGAGGCTGCCGCCGATCGTGCCGCGCTTGCGGATGGCATAATGCCCGATGGTTTCGGCCGCGTGCGCGAGCATCGGGCACGCGCTCTTGATCATCTCGCTCCTTGCCAGCGCATCATGGCGCACCAGCGCGCCGATGCGCAGCCGGCCATCCCGGTTGGCAATGCCGCCGAGCTCGTTGACGCGGTTGATGTCGATCAGCCGTTCCGGCCGCGCCAGCCGCATGTTCAGCATTGGCGCCAGACTCTGGCCGCCGGCGATCAGCTTGGCGTTGTCGTTCCATGTGGCGAGACTCTGCAACACTTCCTGCAACGTCGCCGGCGCTTCGTAGGAGAACGCGCCCGGCTTCATGACGAGGCTCCCTCCAGCAGCGTCATCCCCGTCGCCTTGTCGAACAGATGTAGCCGCTCGGCGACGAGACCGAGCTGGATGTTCGCTCCCTCCTGGTACCGTGCCTCCTTGTCGACGCGCACATAGACATCCCGACCTTCGACCTTGAGGCCGATGAAACGATCGGAGCCGACCGGCAACACCGAATCGACCACGCCGGACAGCGCCATGCCCGGTCCGGCTTCGCCCGCGGGGCAGACGTCTTCCGGCCGCAATCCCAACACCAGCTCCTGCCCCTCCCGCGCCGCGACGCGAGCGGCAAGTTTCGGCGGCAGCGTGATCGAGAGAGCCCCGCGCCGAAACACCGGGGAAGCGCCGGTGCGCTCGATCGTGCCCTCGAGATAGTTGATCGCGGGATTGCCGAGAAACGAGGCGACGAACATGTTGCGCGGCCGCTCGTAGACGTCGTCGGGATTGCCGATCTGCTGGATCACGCCGTCCTTCATGACCACGATTCGGTCGGCCAGAGTCAGCGCCTCGGCCTGGTCATGGGTGACATAGACGAAGGTCGTCTGCATGGCGTTGTGCAGGTGCTTGATCTCGGCGCGCATGGAGATGCGCAGCGCCGCATCGAGATTGGACAACGGCTCGTCCATCAGGAACACGGCTGGCTGACGCACCATCGCCCGCCCCAGCGCGACGCGCTGGCGCTGCCCGCCGGAAAGCTGGCTCGGGCGCCGGTTGAGCAGATGTCCGATTTCGAGTTTGGCGGCTGCGTCGCGGACCCGGCGATCGATCTCGGCCGCGGCGACTTTGCGCATGCGCAGGCCGAAGGCGATGTTGTCGTAGACCGATTTGTGCGGATAGAGCGCATAGCTCTGGAACACCATCGCGACGTCGCGCTTGTGCGGCGGCAGCGCGTTGACGATCTGGTCGTCGAACCACAATTCGCCCTCGGTGACGTCCTCCAGCCCCGCGATCATGTTCAGCGTCGTGGATTTGCCGCAGCCGGACGGGCCGAGCAGGACGACGAACTCCTTGTCGCGGATCTCGAGCTTGAGATCGTCGACGGCAATGACGTCGCCGGCATACCGCTTGGTGACCGACTTGAATTCGATCCGCGCCATGGCGTCCGCCTCCTTTCAACCCTTGACCGCGCCGGCGGTGAGGCCGGACACGATGTAGCGCTCGAACACGAGCGCGAGAATGACCGGCGGGATTATCGCAAGCACGCCGGCGGCATTGATAAACGAAAAACTGATCGTGAAGTCGGAGGTGAACGACGCCACCACGATCGGCAGGGTTTGCGAAGCGGTGGTCTGCGTGAACATCAGTGCCAGCAGGAATTCGTTCCAGCTTGCCAGGAACGCGAACAGGATCACCGCCACCAGGGAGGGCCGCGCCAGCGGCAGATAGACCCGCGTCAGCGTCTGCAGCCTGGAACAGCCGTCAACCCGCGCCGCCTTGTCGAGCTCGTCGGGCAGCGATTCGAAATAGCTGACCAGGACGAACACCGAGAACGGCACGGTGATCGCCAGATAGGTGATGATCAGCGACCAGATATTGTCGAGCAGGCCGAGGTTGCGGATGAAGAGGAAGAACGGCACCACCAGCGCGATATCGGGAATGACGCGCGTGGCCAGGATGGTGTAGATCGACGCCTGCCGGCCGCGAAAATGGATTCTCGCCATCGCATAGGCGGCCGGCACGCCCACCAGGAGGTTGAGCGCAACCACCGCGCAAGCCACGATGAAGCTGTTGAGCATCGCCGGCAGCAGGTTGCTCGCGGTGGACGGAATGAAGCCGCCGCTGGCGGGATCGCGGGCCTTTCGCGTCTCATAGGTGACCGTCTTGTCCTTCGCCGTGAAGATCGCGGCGAAGTTCTGGGCGGTCGGCGCCTGTGGAATCCAGTGCGGCGGTTTCGAGATGATCTCGTGCTCGCTCTGGAACGAGGACGACACCAGCCAGGCGATCGGCGCGAGCACGTAGCCGAGAAACAGTAGCGAGGCGACCGCAAGCGCGAGGCCCCGGCCGACGCGCTTGAACCGGGAATGCGCCGGATAATGGCGGACTTCAGCGGGTGGGGCCGCGGTGGTGACGATCGCCATATCAGATCTTTCGGGCGAGAGCGCGGATGATCGCGTAGGCCAGCGCCAGCGTCGCGAGCGCGAGGATGTAGGCCATGGCCGCGCCGGTGCCGAACGACAGATTCCGGAACGTCTCGACATAGATCCGCCACGCCACCACGTGGCTCGCATCGCCTGGGCCGCCTTCGGTCAGGATGAAGAAGAGGTCGAAGTGCCGGATCGCCATCATGGTCTCGTACACCACGACCAGCCCGAAGCTGGATTTCAGCGACGGCAGCGTGACGTGGAAGAACCGGCTGATGGCGTTGGCGCCGTCGACCTTCGCCGCCGCGTGCAGGTCGGCGGGAATGGTCTTCAGCCCGACCAGCAGCAGGATCGTGGCAAGCGGCACCTCCTTCCAGACGAACGCGTTGGCGATCAGCGCCAGCGTCTTGTCGGAATCGCCGAGCCAGACCATGTAGGAATTGATGAAGTCGAGCTGGTAGAGCAGCCCGTTGAGCGCGCCATAATTGGAATCGTAGATCCATTTCCACATCAGCGCGTTGGCGACGTAGGGAATGGCCCAAGGCACCAGCAGCACGGCGCTAAGCACGCGCCGCCCGGGGAATTCCTCGTTCAGGAGCATCGCGATCAAGAGCGCGAGCACCGAGACGGCGACGACGCACAGCACGGCGAAGAAGGCGGTGCGCTCGACCGCGTGCCAGAACTGCGGATCGGACAGCACGGTGACATAGTTGCCGAGGCCGACGAACGGCGTTCGCCCCGGGCGCGTCAGCTTCACCGAGAACAGGCTGATGTAGAACGAATACAGGATCGGAAAAACCGCGACCGCCATCAGCACCGCGGCAAGCGGCGCCACGAACAGGAAGGCCACGCGCTCGTCGTAGCCCAGGGGCCCGCGAAGCCGTGGCTTCGCGGCAGCGACATCAGTCGTCATCGGGTAGGCCTCGGCTCGGCGTCAGCTCTGCTTCTTCAGCTCGGTCCACTTCGCTGCCGAATTGTTCAACGCCTGCTCGACCGTGATCTTGCCCATGATGGCCTGCTGCCACGCGGTGCCGTTGACGTCGTTCCACTCGCCGAACCAGGGCGTCACGACATCCTTCTTGCGCGCCAGCGACTGCTGCTTGCCGATCAGGTCGACGTCGCCATACGAGGCATAGGCGGCCCTGATCTCCGGGTCGCTGAACAGGGATTTGACGCCGAAGCCTGAGCCGACATCCTTGAACAGCATCTTCTGGAACTTGTACTCGCCGTCGGCCTTGCCGCCGAACCAGTCCATCAGCTTCACGGTATTTTCGGCGCGGGTGGCGTCGGCCTGCGCACGCGGTGTCATGCCGTAGAAGCGCATCCAGCCCACCGTTGCGTGCGATCCCTTTTCGCCGGCCGGCATCAGCGCGATCTTGGCGTTCCCGGCGATCTTGCTTTGTGCCGGATCGTTCAGGGTCCGCAGGCGGTATTTGGGAATCAGTCCGAATGCATGCTCGCCGGAGGAGAAGGCCTTCAGCACCGCGAGTTCGCCGGTCTCCACGCAGGACGGCGAGAGAATCTGCTGCTTCTGCACGGCATCGACCAGCCAGCGCAGCGCGGGGGCGGCGCCGGCCGCCGGATCCTGCATCACGGCGTTGCCCTTGTCGTCGACGAAACGGCCGCCATTCGAATAGACCATCGCCGTCATGAACTCGATCAGCCAGCTTTCCTGCGCCATCGAGATCAGCACCGGCCATTGCGCCAGACCCTTGTCC
>JBAUUA010001250.1:0-1847 GCA_049582465.1 Bradyrhizobium sp.
GTGATCAGCGGCATCTTGACGTGGCGGAAGCGCCGCAGCAGCGGCAGGCAGATCGCAAACGTCACGGCATTGACGATCAGGCCGCCGGCCAGCGACCAGTCGACCGTCCGCGTCAGCGCGGCAAGGCTGACCCACACCGCGACCGCGCCGCCGCAACTGATGAACGCGCCGCGCCGCTGCGCCAGCACGACATAGGTCAGCGCCAGCCAGATCGTGGCGGCGTTGATCGGCAGGCTCGCCAGCGCACCCTCGGCGATGAAGGCCGCATCGTGATCGAGCGCGAGGAAGACGTAAGAAGGCCCCGCCGAAATCGGCAATGTCGCGACCAGCGCGCCGATCACCGGGCCCGAGCGCTCGGTGATGATCGAGGCCGACACCACGAACGCGGCGGTGATCGCCATGCGCAGCGCCAATGTCAGGATGAAAGCGAGGTCGGGGGAAAGCAAAGGGGTCGTCATCCTGAGGTGCCCGCGCAACGCGCGGGCCTCGAAGGATGGGGGCATCAGCTCACCCTTCGAGGCTCGCTGCGCTCGCACCTCAGGGTGACGGCGCGGATATTATGGCGATTCTAGACTCACATCCGTTGCATCGACACCGAGACCTTCGGGCCGTTTTTGATGGTCTGGTAGACCACGCAATAGCGTTCGCTGAGTTTCAGCAGCAGATCGAGTTTTTCCTGCGGCGCGTCGGTATCGACGTCGAAGCGCAGCCGGATTTCGGCAAATCCGACCGGCGCCTCCTTGTCGACGCCGAGCGTGCCGCGGAAATCGAGATCGCCTTCGGCAGTGACGTTGCCGGCCTTGAGCGGCACCTCGATCGCGGTCGCCACCGATTTCAGGGTGACGCCGGCGCAGGCGACCAGCGCTTCGAGCAGCATGTCGCCGGAACACAATTCAAGGCCGGAACCTCCGGAGCCCGGATGCAGGCCGGCCACCGCCAGCGCGCGGCCGGTCTCGACCTTGCAGGCGATGCCCTCGTTCTCGATCGAGCCCCGCGCGGTCAGCGTGATCATCGCGGCCTTGGGATCGGACTTGTACCGCTCCTTGATCGGGGCCTGCGTGGCGCGGAGTGTTGCGGCGTCCATTTGTTCTCTCCCGGATGCAATGGCTGATCGGATGTAATGAAAGACCGCGCCGATGTCACTACTCCGGTCGGGGGATCGATTCTTTCCACTTCAAAAACGTCGTTTCGTTTCAACAAGTTAACTGGTAACTTGGGGCGTGCCATGATCTAAGCGCGGAAATCCGGCGAGGAGCAGCTGTTATCTCGGATTGTCCCGTGACAGCATCGGCGCCGTCCGATATCGGGGTAGTTATGGATAGTGTCGTGACCGAGAACCGGCCCGAAGCCGACGAACGTTTCGATAGCGCGCGGATCACCGCCGCGGTCGACGCGCTCGCCGAAAAGCATTCCGGCCGCGAGGATGTGTTCCGCTCCGCCACGGCGCAGTACCTGAAGGCCGAGCTGGTCGCGGCGCGCGCCACCGCGCAAGCCGTGCTGCTGAAGGACCGTCACGGCCGGCGCTGCGCCGAGCGGCTGTGCTTCGTGCAGGATGAAATCATCCGCA
This sequence comes from Bradyrhizobium sp., assembly GCA_049582465.1. GTDB lineage: Bacteria > Pseudomonadota > Alphaproteobacteria > Rhizobiales > Xanthobacteraceae > Bradyrhizobium. The sequence continues at coordinate 1,568 of JBAUUA010001250.1, forward strand.
TCCTGTTCTCGGCCGCCACGCGCCATCTCTACCGCTCGCCGCTCCCCTCCGGCGCCGAGCGGATGGCGGTGGTCGCCACCGGCGGCTATGGCCGCGGGCTGATGGCGCCGGAATCCGACATCGACCTGTTGTTCATCCTGCCCTACAAGCAGACCGCCTGGGGCGAGCAGGTCGCCGAGGCGATTCTGTATTGCCTGTGGGATATGGGCCTGAAGGTCGGCCACGCCACACGCTCGGTCGACGAATCGATCCGGCAGGCGCGCGGCGACATGACGATCCG
>JBAUUA010001251.1:0-1713 GCA_049582465.1 Bradyrhizobium sp.
GAGTCGGCGCGTTGCTGGCGCTGATGCTCACTGGCACTGATCTCAGCGTCATCGCCCTCATCGGCATCATCCTGCTCATCGGCATCGTCAAGAAGAACGCGATCATGATGATCGACTTCGCGCTGGAGGCGGAGCGGCATCAGGGCATGTCGGCGATGGACGCCATCGTGCAGGCCTGTCTCCTGCGTTTCCGCCCGATCATGATGACGACGCTGGCCGCCTTGTTCGGCGCGCTGCCGCTGGCGGTGGAAAGCGGCACCGGCGCCGAGCTGCGGTTTCCGCTGGGTATTTCGATCATCGGCGGGCTGCTCCTGAGCCAGTTGCTGACGCTGTATACGACGCCGGTGATCTACCTCGCGCTCGACCGGATCAACCGCAGCATCGAGAGGGCGGTACCGCCGGTCGGCGACGAACTGCCGTCACCGCCGGTCGCGGGAGCCACCGAGGGGATGCAGTAATGGCATCGTTGTCGATCTCGGAACCGTTCATCCGGCGGCCGGTCGGCACCACGCTGCTCGCGATCGGGCTGTTTCTGATCGGCGTCGTGGCGTACAACTTTCTTCCGGTCGCCGCCGTTCCCAATGTCGACTTTCCCTCGATCCGGGTCTCCGCGAACCGGCCCGGCGCCGATCCCTCGGTGATGGCCGCCACCGTCGCGGCGCCGCTTGAGCGGCGGCTCGGCGAGATCGCCGGCATCGACCAGATCACCTCGACGAGCTCGCTCGGCTCGACCAATATCCAGCTGCAATTTGCCATCGGCCGCGACATCGATCGCGCCGCGCGCGACGTGCAGGCCGCGATCAACGCCTCGCTCGCCGATCTGCCAACCGACCTTCCGACCTTGCCGAAATTCCGCAAGGCCAACACCGCCGCGGCCCCGGTGTTCGTGTTGGCCCTGACCTCGAAGACGATTCCAACCAGCGCGATCTATGATGTCGCCGATACTGTGATCGCGCAGCGCATTTCGCAGGTGCCGGGCGTCGGCGACGTAACCGTCAGCGGCGCCGACCAGCCCGCGGTGCGCATTGCGCTCAATCCAGTGGCGCTCTCAAACGCCGGGATTGCGACCGACGACGTCAGGCTCGCGATCATCAACGCCAATCCGCTGGGGCCGGTCGGCATCTTCAACGGCGGCCGGCAGAGCGAAACCCTGTCGATCAACAAGCAGATGCGGAGCGCGGCCGAATTCAGGGATATCCTGATCAAGAGCTCGAACGGCAATTTCGTCCGGCTCTCGGACGTGGCCGATGTCGAGGACTCCGTCCGCAGCAGCCGCTCGATCGCCTGGTTCAACAAGCAGCCGGCCGTTCTCATTCAAATCACCAAGCAGGGCGACGCCAACGTCATCGATACCGTGGACCGTGTGCGCGCGCTGATCCCGAAACTGAAGCAGTGGATTCCCGGCGGCATCGAGATTTCCACCCTGGTGGACCGCACCGGAACCATCCGCGCCAGCGTTCAGGACATGCAGTTGACGCTGCTGGCGACGGCGATCCTGGTCATGGTGGTGGTGTTCGCGTTCCTGCGGAGGCTCACGCCGACCGTTGCCGCGGGCGTCTCGGTGCCGCTGGCGCTGGCCGGCACCTGCGCGGGCATGTGGCTTGCGGGATTCTCGATCGACAATTTGTCGCTGATGGCGCTGGCGATCTCGGTCGGCTTCGTGGTCGACGACGCCATCGTGATGATCGAGAACATGTACCGCAACCTCGAACA
>JBAUUA010001252.1:0-4858 GCA_049582465.1 Bradyrhizobium sp.
TCCCCAAGGGGATCGACGATTCCAAGCGGCTGACGGCGGAGCGGCGCGAGGAACTGTTCGAAGAAATCTGCGCGACCGCCTCGTTTGCGGTGGCTTTCGGCTCGCCGGCGCGGATCGACCGCGACAATATCCTGCGCGCCTCGCTGTGGGCGCTCAAGCGCGCGGTGCACGCGCTGCCGGAAATGCCCAGGCATGTGTTCGTCGATGGCCGCGACCGCCTCGACGTCGCCTGCGATTGCGAGGCCGTGATCGGCGGCGACGGGCTGGTGATGTCGATCGCCGCGGCATCGATCATCGCCAAGGTGACGCGCGACCGCCTGATGTGCGCGCTCGCGCAGGACTGCCCGGGCTATGGTTTCGAACAGCATAAAGGCTACAGCGTGCCCGAGCATCTCGAGGCGCTCGACCGGCTCGGCCCAACGGCGCATCACCGCAGCTTTTTTGCGCCCGTCGTGGCGGCGCGGGAAAAGCATCAGCCCTGGACGATCAAACGCGAACCCGATCTGTTTGCGGAAGCGCAAGTCGACCTTGGCATCGACGTCGCAATTTCGGCCGGAATTTGATTGCCGGATCGGATCGAAGCGCAATCGGGCTCCAGTCTCCTTCTTGACGCTTTTTTTCGGGCGAACCGGCCTCGACTTCGCATCGGAACGCCATGGTTGCCTCGGCGGCTGACGCGCTCTATCACACGAATGACGCCGGGTTGGGCATTTCGGACGGTTCATGCGTTTCACCTCCCTGATTATCGAACTGATCCGCGCCCGTCCGCGGCTCGTGGTCTGGCTGGTGGTGCTGTTTCAGGCCGCGTTGTGGCTCTTGGTGCCGTTGCTGTTGTATCGCAGCCCTCCTGGCGACCTCGCCACGGTGATCGCCTATGGCCGGGAATACCAGGTCGGCACCTATCTCGGGCCGCCGCTGGCGTTCTGGCTCGCCGATATCGCCTTTCGCGCCGCCGGCGATCACATGATGGGCGTCTACCTGCTGTCGCAGCTTTGCTCGATCGCGATGTTCTGGGCGCTGTATCTGCTGGCGCGCGCCATCGTCGGCGGACAGCAGGCCGTGCTCGCGGTGCTGCTGGCCATGACGGTCACGGCGTTCAGCTCTCCCGGCCTACAGTTCGGGCCGGAGGTGCTGGCGCGGCCGTTGTGGGCGCTGTTGCTGCTGCATTCGTGGCAGCTGATCGGCCAGAACCGGCACAACGCCTGGTTTGCGTGGTCGATCGAAGCCGGCCTCTTGCTGCTGACCACCTCCGCCGCGCCGTTCCTGCTGCTGCTGGTCGCCGGATTTGCGCTCGCGACCGAGCGCGGACGGCGCACGCTGACCTCGTTCGATCCCTTGTTCGCGCTGCTCGTGATCGTCGTGCTGGCGCTGCCCTATCTGATCTGGCTGATCCGGGCCGACGCGCTTTCGTTGCCGCATTTGCCGGGCACGGCGGATCTGCGCGCGAGAGCGCTGCACTGGGCCGTATTGCTCGGCGGCTTGCTCGCGGCGGTATCCGGCATCGTGCTGCTCGTCGCGCTCAATTCCGGCTGGTTCGCCCGCAATCCGGAAGAGGCGCCGATCATCTTTCGCCCACCGGTCGATCCGTTGGCGCGCGATTTCGTCTATTGCCTGGCGATCGGCCCGGCGCTGTTCGGGAGCCTGCTTTCCGGCCTGTTCGATTTCGATCGCGTCGTGGGGGGCTCGGGCGTGGCCTTGCTGATGTCGGGGCTCGCCGTGATCGTCGCGACCGGCGACCTCGTCCATCTCCGCCGCCAGCGTCTGTTGCGCTCGGTCTGGGCGGCCGCCATCGTCGCGCCCGCGCTCGCGGTGCTCGCCACCACCATCTTCTTGCCCTGGACCGACGGCGGCGAGGTCGCGACCGAGCTGCCGGCGCGGGCGATCGCGAATTTCTTCGGCGACAGTTTTGAGCGGCGAACCAACCACCCGCTGAAGGCGGTGACCGGCGACGCGCAACTCGCGGCCCTGATTTCACTCGACGCGGCGCGGCCCCATCTCCTGCTCGACGCGACGCCGGAACGAACGCCGTGGATGACGCTTGCGAAATTCAACGAAACCGGCGGCGTCGTGGTCTGGCGCGCCGCCGACACGGTCGGCACCCCGCCGCCAGATATCGCCAAGCGCTTTCCCGGCCTCGTGCCCGAACTGCCGCGGGCATTCGAGTGGTTCGTCACCGGGCGGCAGCCGCTGTTGCGGATCGGCTGGGCCATCGTGCGGCCGAAAACGCCATAGAGCATCATCCGGAAAAGTGGGAAGCGGTTTTCCGGGAAGATCATGCTCAAACAAAGAGACAGGGCGGGATGACGCTTCGAAGAAAGATCCTGATCCAGGCTAGCGCGTGAGTCGCCAACCCCGGCGGCCCGGCCCGGCGCGCGCGGTCTTCGCGACGAGAAAACGACGATTCTCGTCACGATGATCTCGGCGATTTGGATCTCAGCGATTTGCCGCCATGCTTACAGCTTCACGACGACCTTGCCGAAGTGTGAGCCGCTCCGAAGATGGGCAAACGCTTCGGGCGCCTCGTCGAAGCCGTAGACCCGATCGACGGTCGGGTGGATCGCGTTTTCGGTCAAGAAAAGATTCATACTGGCGAAATGTTCAACCGATCCGACGGTGACGCCGATGATGTCGGCATTCTCCCATTGAAGGCGCGCCAGGTCGGGCTTCGGGCCGAACCCCGTCAAAACACCAATCTGAACGATCTTGCCACCCGAAGCCACCGATCGTATCGATCGGTCATAGGTGCCCGGACCGCCGAGTTCGAGGATATGACTGGCACCTTTGCCATCCGTCGCTTTCATCAGGGCGACATCCCAGTCAGGCGTGTCGCGGTAGTTGATGAGGATCGAGCCGCCCAGCGTCTTGGCACGGGCGAGCTTCTCATCCGAGGAGGATATCACAATCGCACGCGCCCCCAGCGCCGCTGCAAACTGAAGGCCGAACAGCGCGACGCCACCTGTTCCCTGCACCAGCAGCGTGTCGCCTTTGCCCATCCCGCCGCGTGCGATGAGGCCATGCCAGGCCGTGACGCCGGCACAGGGCAAGGTCGCTGCTTCGACCGAGGACAGGTGCGCCGGCACGGAGACCAGCGCCGTTGCCGGCAGCACGACATACTCGGCCAGCATTCCGTCCATCGTGTTGCCACCGAGGGCTGACGGAACATAGCTGGCCTTGAACGGCCCCGAGATCCAATCGCGAAAGAACGATGCGGCAACGCGGTCGCCCACCTGCCATTGCACGACGCCGGAGCCGATGGCGTCAACGACGCCTGCGCCGTCGCTGAGCGGCACGCGGCTGTTGAGGCCGCCTTGGCCTGCTCGGTCGAGGATCATGAGGTCGCGGTAGTTGAGACTTGCCGCTTCGACCCGGATGCGGACCTCGCCGTTGGCGGGTTCGGGTTTACCGACATCGGTTCGCGCAAGGCCACCAGCGCCGGCGTGGTCATTCAAATGATAGGCTTTCATCGCTGCTCCTTCACAAGGGGTATTCACTTGGATGAGCACAGTCTGTAAGGTCTGACAGCGCTGTCAGGGTCAAGAGGTTTTTCAGGTGAAAATTGGTGAACTCTCCCGCAGGACGGGAGTCAGCGTCCGAATGCTGCGTTACTACGAGGCCGAAGGACTGCTTGCGCCGCCGCGGACAGACTCCGGCTATCGCGACTATGGTCCGGCGGAAGAGGAAACCGTGCGACGGATCAAAATGCTTGGCGCGGCCGGAATGACGCTTGAAACGATCCAGCAATTGCTCCCGTGCGTGAAGAACAACAATCCGGATTTCAGGCCTTGCGACGATCTACGCAGAATACTCGCTCAGCAGGTCGGCCTCATTGATGAGCGTATCGAGACGCTCAGCCAAAGCCGAACAATTTTGGCCGGCTTTCTGTCAAGCGTGAACTGATCGCCACATCCGCGACCCGAGCGCATCAGGACGAGGGTGAAACCGTTTGCTGCAGCGCCTTGGCGATCGCGCGCAGATCCTGCCACGCCAGGCGCTTGTAGGACGGCGAGCGCAACAGATAGGCCGGATGGAAGGTAGCGAGCGCGCGGATGACGCGGCTGCCGGTGTCGTAGTCGAGCCAGCGCCCGCGGGTCTTCATGATGCCCTCGCGCGTCGACAGCAGGGTCTGGGTGGAGGGATTGCCCAGCGTGACCAGCACGTCCGGGTTCACCAGTTCGATCTGGCGCTGGATGAACGGCAGGCAGATCTGGGTCTCCTGCGGCGTCGGCGTGCGGTTGCCGGGCGGCCGCCAGGGAATGACATTGGCGATGTAGGCACTGCTGCGGTCCAGTCCGATCGCCGCGATCATCCGGTCCAGCAATTTGCCGGAGCGGCCGACGAACGGCAGGCCCTCGATGTCTTCCTCCCGCCCGGGGGCCTCGCCGACGAACATGATGCGCGCCTGCGGGTTGCCGTCGGAAAACACCAGCCGGGTGGCGGTGGATTTCAATGCGCAGCCGTCGAAATTCTCCAAGAGCGCGCGCAACGCCTCGAGCGTCGGCGCGGTGCGCGCCGCTTCCCGCGCCGACTGCACCGCGGCCTCCGGTGCTTGCGCTACCACTTCGGCGCGCGCGGCGGGAAGCGGGGCAGCGACCCTGACAGGTTTCGGCGGCGCGGTTTCGCTGGCGACCGGAGCGAGATCGGGATCAGCCAGCCGGTCGACCGGCGTGTCCATCAGCGCGCAGTCGACCCCGGCCTCCAGATAAAAGGCCAGCAACTGCGAAACGGTCGGCGCGCGCTCAGGCGTCATGGCGGAATGTCGGGGGCATGCCGGCATTCTAGAGCGGATCGCGCCGCAACGAAACGTCCCACCGCGCATTTCCATGTTGTTCTCAGGCGAAAAAAGTGGAAACAAACGACC
>JBAUUA010001253.1:0-13557 GCA_049582465.1 Bradyrhizobium sp.
GGACAGTTCTGGGACGAGTCGGCCATCGGCTTGCGCTACAGCAAGCGGCCCTGACGGCCGCCTTTGCCAGAGCTTTCCTTCCCTTGGGGGCCCTGCACGACCTTTCCCTTGCTGATCGTCAGATTTAGGATCTTGCCACCGCAACCGCAGCGCAACGTCTCTTTGTCTCCTTTTACCGGCGAGACGTGCAAGAACTCTAAGCAGCCTTCGTCAGCGCACTGCATCGATTTGAGGAACGCCTGAAACGCTGCGGCAACAGCCGCAAATTCCTTCGGTTGTAAGTTCGCCCACTGATTATAGTGGACGGCTTTGTTGATCATCCAGTTTTCCGACTGCGTGTCCGCGATCCTCTTTTTCGTGTCCTTCTGCATCTCTTCAATTTCCGCTACGCCCTTTTTCCACGAAACGGCGGAGTCTTTGGCTTCCTGCAGTCGATCTTTCCACGCGCGCACGACGGCAGGCCACAAGTCACCCAAATCGTATTGGCCGTTCGCGTGGTACTCTATCCGCGCGCGCAAATTGTCGGCCAGTATGGTGGAGATGTATTCCAAGTATCTACGTAGTGTCTGCGCCGCACCGGACACATCGGAGCGTTCCAGCTTAACCATCTAGAAATACAACAATAATCCGTTGAGTTCGTCCCATCCATCATGGGCGCGACGGAAAAGCAGCGGCCTAACATGTTGTTTTCATTGATTTATGCAGCACGAATCCGCGCAGCCCATTTCTGTGCCGACAAATGATTGGCAGGATAGAACTAACGCGTCTTCCCTTCTTTTCAACTAGCTGAAAACTATTCTGGCTTCCTCATGTCATTCGCCTTCGTCGATTTTTCCTCGTGCCAGCACTGCATTGCTGTACAGGCTCGGCGCGTGCAGTATCGCGGAGCGCACGGCGGGACGAGCCAAGAACGCGCAACAGACATTTCAATCGCGAAAGAACTGAACCGTGCGCGGCTTTCCACTGTAAGCGGCTAGGCGCCCCTTCCCCGAACCTGATTCCCAACTGATAAGCTCTCTACCTATTCCCTATCAGTCACGAGATGCTCTTTGCTTATGAACGACGGCTTCGCGCCAGAAGCGGCTGTCTACATAGAGTCCTTATTTTCACCGTCAGACAAAACAAAAGCCCACGCGGGCATTACACCGCATGGCCTTTGCGAGACTGTGCCCCCGGCCCTCCGGGGGTTCCCGTCTCAGGGTGTGATGGATTACCCACCGTTCATACGAACGAACACGCCTGAACCAAATCGTCCGCTTCAAACAGCGTCTTTAACAACTTTCAGGGGTGACGCCTTGACCGACTTGCTGGCTGGCTTGGCCGCGAACTCCATGGGCTCTTTCGTGAAAGGATTTACACCGCTGCGCGCTTCAGTAGCAGGCTTGTTCACAACCGACATTTTGGCGAAGCCAGGAATGACGAACTCGCCGGATTCATTGAGTTCCTTATAGCCCACCGTCACCATCTGCTCGATGACAGCCTTCACGTCTCCTTTCGAAACCTGCGTTCCCTCTGCAATTGCATCAATCAACTGATTCTTGGTCATCTTGGCCATGATGGGTTCCTTTGTGTGGGCTCAGAACAATTTAAAGCGCATGAGCTAGGCGGGGTGCGTCGTTCTGGTTAAGACGCGGCAAAGCCACGCAGTTCGCTTCTCGTTCATGCCTATGGTCATGAAGTCACCGGGCTTAAAACCCATCGAGGCCCAAAACGCAAGGAGCAGCTCGGCATGTGCTTTGTGCCTGGTTTTTCCAAGTGCCAGAAGTGATTGGTCGGAAATTCTGTTTGGGAGCGCCAGACTGCTCGGTCGTTATAAAGGATACGCTCGCGATGGAGCGACGCGGAGGGCGGGTCGGCATCCATTCAAGCTGATGGCGTTCGACCAGCCGTGGAGAACACGGAGTGGTCGGCCGTGGACGCTCGACGGGCTGCGACCAGGTTGTTAAGCCCGCCTCCGCGGGGAGACTTTGAGTCGAGACATGACCGTTGCGATCGAGATGGGACATACGACGGCAGGCGCCCCGGCGACTCTAGACCTTGAGGAACTGCTGGCGACCCGCCTGCTGGTTCAGGGCAATTCGGGCTCCGGCAAATCCCATCTGCTGCGCCGGCTGCTGGAACAGAGTGCCCCCTGGGTGCAGCAGACCATTATCGACCCCGAAGGCGACTTCGTGGCGCTTGCCGACCGTTTCGGCCACCTCCTGATCGATGCCGAGGACCATACCGAGCGGGGCCTGCAGGTCGCCGGCGAGCGAGCGCGCATCCATCGTGTCTCCACGGTGCTCAATCTCGAGGGGCTCGACGCCGAGAACCAGATGCGGCGCGCCGCCGCCTTCCTCGGCGGGCTTTTCGAGGTCGGCCGCGACCACTGGTACCCGATGCTGGTGGTGGTGGATGAGGCGCAGCTCTTCGCGCCGGCAGTCGCCGGTGAGGTTTCGGACGAGGCGCGCAAACTCTCGCTCGGCGCCATGACGAACCTGATGTGCCGTGGCCGTAAACGCGGGCTTGCGGGGATCATCGCCACGCAGCGACTGGCGAAACTCGCCAAGAACGTCGCGGCCGAGGCGTCCAATTTCCTCATGGGCCGGACCTTTCTGGATATCGACATGGCGCGTGCCGCCGACCTTCTGGGCATGGAGCGGCGACAGGCAGAGGCTTTCCGGGATCTGGAGCGCGGGCAATTCATGGCACTGGGACCGGCCCTCTCCCGCCGTCCGCTGGGGCTGCGCATTGGTCCAACGGATACCACGCCGCGCAACGCGACCCCGCGCCTGATGCCGCTGCCGGAAGCGACACTGGACGCACGCGCCATCATCCTGGCAGCGCCGCCGCCCGAGAATAATCGCCCCCAGCGCCGATCGTCGCCGGACCTCCTCGACCAGCTCATGGCGGCGAAAGCCGCGGCGCTGGAGATCCGTCCCGAAGCGGTGGAGCAGCCACTCAGCGCTGAGGAACTGGCGGAGCGGCGTGAGCGAGTGGACCGTGTTCTGCGCGCCGTCATGGCGGAACCCGACGCGGGATTCCGCGCCATCGGCGTCCTCTATCAGGAGTTCGTGGTCCGCTGCCGAATAGAGGGCCTCGGTTCGGCCGTGCCGGACCTGGGTAACTTCCGTCGCATGCTGACGCGCGCCCGCGCCGGGCTCGGCTCCGATATGGCAGAGGATGACGGGTGGCAGGATGTCTCGGTCCGAGCCTCACTTCTGCCGGAGGATATGCAAGGCGTCTTCATGATGATCGCCCGCGCCGCGAAGGAAGGTTGGCCCTGCCCGGGCGATGCGGCGATTGCGCGCGCCTATGGCTCACATTCGTTGCGCCGTGCACGGCGTCTGCTGACCTACATCGAGGAGCAGGGCCTCATCGTTTGCCAGCTTGACGGCGCCGGGCGGCGGATCGTGACGCTCGTCGAATTGGCCTGGGCGACGGCACCGGGCGACCCCAATGCCGAGGAACTGCCGGCGGAGCAAAGCTGCAGCAGTTCGGCTCTCTGATGCGACGGTCGAGCGCGCACTCAGATATCACGCATCGAGCCGTGGCGGTCTGCAGCAGAGGGCGGCCACCGGGCTTCTGCTGAAGTGATACACAAACGAGGCGACTTGCTAATGGCGCCCGTCTCGCTCCGCGGTATATGATTAGCAAAACTCGCTGAGTGTTGCGCTACGGCTGCTTTGACCGCGCTGTTGTCGCCGACCGCTTTTTGTATATCTCGCTTAAAAGGAGTTCCGAGCTTGAGCGTTGCCTTCACCAAGGAAGACAGTGCCGAAACTGCGTCGGAGACCTTGCTCCCCGACCGCCCGGTTTCACCTCATCCGAACCTTGTGACGGAAGCAGGATTCAAGGCTCTGGAATTTCAGCTCCACCAGGCCCGCGAGGCATACGAGACGGCGCAGAAGCTCGAAGACGTGAATGAACGACGGCGGCAAGCAGCAACCCCTTTGCGTGATGTGCGCTACTTTGCGGCGCGAGTTCGGACGGCTCAGGTCATCACCAATCCTACGTCGACTGACACTGTCGCCTTTGGGAGCACCGTGACCTTCAGGCGCTACGATGGGCGCGTGCAGAAATATCATATCGTGGGAGAGGACGAAGCAGACCCCAAGGCGGGCTCCATTTCCTTCGTGTCTCCAGTGGCAAGGTCGCTGATGGGCAAAGCAGTTGGGGATATGGTCGGCACATCCGGTCAAGAGCTTGAGATCATTGCGATCTCCTAGCACCTCCTTCAAGGACCGGCGAAGGCCCAAAGCGCAAACCTGGCGGCGCCGATTTCGATGTTTTCGCTCCGGCGGGATGCGCCGCAAGCTGTCGTGAAACAGCTGCCGCGCGCGGTCGGCCTCGTCGAAACGCCTGAGCGAGGCGTAAGCGACGCCCTTGGCGTAATGGTGCATCGCCGTCGAAACCAGATAAAGCGCGGGGTCGTCCGGCAACGGCGCATCGATGATTTCCTGCCAGCGCCCGAAACGCACCATCACGTGCACGCTCATCGAATAGTAGCCTTCGAGGCTCGTGGAGAATTTGGGCCCGCCCTTCGCGCCGAGAACCTCTTTCGTCAGCATGCCGCGCAATTTGTCCGCCGCGGCGATCGAATCGCCGTATCTGCCCATGAACATGCTGGCGTGCATCATCAAAAGCAGATCGTGCGCACAGGCCGCCGTGTACGGTGGAAGGGCGCCGGCATAAGCGAGATATTTTTCGTTAGCTGCGATCGCCCGTTCGCTGGCGATCTGCGCCTTCCGCTACTGCCCGCACAGGACATAGACATGTCCCGGCATATGGTTCATGTGGCCTGCGTCCGGACACATTGTGGCGAGTGCGACCGCCGGGGCTTCCGCGCGTTCCGGCTCATTCGACATCTCGAGAATATGGATATGCAGATGGAGCAGCGCCGGATGTCCGCTCCTGCCTTGTCGTTCGGCGCTCACGTTGCGAGCGAAGCATCGAATTGCGCCGCCGCTGCCGACCAATCCGGGCTATTCCCGCCGCCCCGATACTGAAAACCGGCAGAAGCCTTCCGGTCAGGCCTTGTGCTCATACAGCAACCGGGCGCGGATGGTTCCTTCCAGCGACCTGATGTCGGCGAGAACGCGCTGGCCGTCCGCCGCCGAGGCGTCGGCGTCCAGCACCACATAGCCGACGTCGGCCTGGGTCTCGTAGTATTGAGCCGCGATGTTGACGGCGTGACGCGCGAACACCTCGTTCAGCCGCCCGAGCATGCCCGGCAGGTTGCGCTGGACCTGGATAAATCGCGTGCCTGCCGGCCGCGCCGGCAATTGCGCCAGCGGAAAGTTGACCGCCCCCATTGTCGATCCGGTATCGCTGTAGTCGACGAGCTTGCGCGCGACTTCGGCGCCGATGCGCTCCTGCGCCTCCTCGGTCGAGCCGCCGACATGCGGCGTCAGGATGACGTTGTCCAGGCCCTGCAGCGGCGATGTGAAGCGTTCCTTGTTGGACCCGGGCTCGACCGGAAAGACATCGACCGCAGCGCCGCGCAGCCGGCCCCCGCGCAAGGCCTCGGCGAGCGCGTCGAGGTCGGCGACGGTGCCGCGGCTGTTGTTGATGAAAAAGGCGCCGGGCTTCATCGCCTCGATCTCGGCGCGCCCGATCATGCCCTGCGTCGCCGGCGTTTCCGGCACATGCATGCTGACGACGTCGCTCTGCGCCAGCAGCTCGTGCAAGGTGGCGGTCGGCTCGGTGTTGCCGTGGCGAAGCTTGTCGGTATGGTCGTAGAAAACGACCCGCATGCCCATCGCTTCGGCGAGATAGGAGAGCTGCGAGCCGATGTTGCCGTAGCCGATGATGCCGAGCGTCTTGCCCCTGACCTCATGGCTGTCGGTCGCGGACTTGTCCCATCGGCCCTCATGCGCGGCGTTGGATCGCGCAACGATCCGGCGCAGTAGGAAGACAATCTCGCCGATCACCAGTTCCGCCACGCTTCGCGTATTGGAGAAAGGCGCATTGAAGACCGGAATCCCGTTCCGCCGGGAGGCATCGACATCCACCTGGTTAGTGCCGACACTGAAGCACCCGATCGCGATCAGCCTGTCAGCGGCTTCGACGACGTCCGCGGTAATCTGGGTCCGCGACCGGATTCCGAGCAGATGCACGCCCTTGATGGCTTCCTTCAGCTCATCCCCATCGAGGGCCTTTGGCATGCGCGTCACGCTGGAATAGCCGGCGGCGGTCATCGTATCCATGGCGCTGTCGTTGACGCCCTCCAGCAGCAGCACCCGGATCTTGTCCTTGGCGAGCGAGAATTGCGGAAGAGACTGGTTGTCGGTCACGTGGCGGCGTCCTGAGGCGATGGGTGAGCTTTTCTGATTAGGCGATGGCGCCCGACAGAGCAACATCGTCCACTCCGGCCTGGCGTCGCCGATTACCGCGCGGCCTGAGCCGATCGCGGTTTCCGCGTGGCGCCAAAGACCACCGGCGGGACGGCGCGGTTGACGACCTCGCGCATCGCGAAGCTCGACTGGATCCGCGCCACCCGCGGCAATCGCGACAGTTCGGTGCGGTGGATGCGCTCGAAATCCTCGATATCCCGCGCCATGACGATGACGATATAGTCGTCGCTGCCGGACATCAGGAAACACCTCACCACTGACGGACAGTTGATGACGGCGGCCTCGAACGATTTCAGTGCGTCCTCGTTCTGGCTCTCGAGCGTGACCCTGACCAGCACGGTGGTCGAGAGGCCGAAGCGCGCCAGATCCAGAACGGCCTGATAGCCGCGGATGAAGCCTTCGTCCTCCAGAACCTTCTGCCGCCGGGCGATCGCGGTGGAGGAGAGCCCGACGCGCTCGGCGAGATCGACCTGGCTTGCCCGGGCATTGATCGTGAGCTCCGACAGGATGGTCGTATCGAACTGGTCGAGCTTCATAGGTTTTGATTCCCGCGTGAAGACGCAAATTTTCGCCGGTTTCCAGCGGCAAACCGGATTAGAGCAGCAAGATCGCAAGGTTTCAAACCCGAATCTCCCCTACGATTAACAGCACGTTTTCGAACAGGGAGTGCCCAGCCATGCGCGTCGGAGTGCCGAAGGAGATCAAGGTCCACGAATACCGCGTCGGTCTGACGCCGGGCGCCGTGCGCGAATATGTGGCCGCGGGCCATGACGTGGTCGTCGAAACCAACGCCGGCGCGGGGATCGGTGCCAGCGACGAGGCCTACCGCAAGGTGGGCGCCGGCATCGCCGGCGGCGCGGCCGAGATCTTCGCAACCTGCGACATGATCGTGAAGGTCAAGGAGCCGCAGCCGCGCGAATGGGCGATGCTCCGCGAAGGCCAGATCCTCTTCACCTATCTGCATCTCGCGCCGGATCCGGAGCAGGCAAAGGGCCTGATGGCTTCCGGCTGCACCGCGATCGCTTATGAGACGGTCACGGATGCCAAGGGTGGCCTGCCCCTGCTCGCTCCCATGAGCGAAGTCGCCGGCAGGCTTTCCATCGAAGCCGCCGGCTCGGCCTTGAAGCGCAGCTCGGGCGGCCGCGGCATTCTGCTCGGCGGCGTGCCGGGCGTGGTTCCGGCGCGCGTCGTGGTACTCGGCGGCGGGGTCGTCGGCACCCATGCGGCGCGGATGGCCGTTGGGCTCGGCGCCGAAGTCACCATCCTCGACCGCTCGATCCCGCGGCTGCGCGAACTCGACGAGTTGTTCGAGGGACGCGCGCGCACCCGGTTCTCGACCATTGAGGCGGTGGAACACGAGGTGTTCGCCGCCGATGTCGTGATCGGCGCGGTGCTCGTCCCCGGCGCCAGCGCACCGAAGCTGGTGACGCGCGAGATGCTGAAGTCGATGCAGAAGGGCGCGGTGCTGGTCGACGTCGCGATCGATCAGGGCGGCTGCTTCGAGACCTCGCATCCGACCACGCATGCCGAACCGACCTACGAGGTCGACGGCATCATCCATTATTGCGTGGCGAACATGCCCGGCGCGGTTCCCCTCACCTCGAGCCATGCCCTGAACAATGCCACGCTGCCGTTCGGCCTGGCGCTGGCCAATCTCGGCTTCGCGGCCGTGACGCAAAACCCGCATCTCGGCGCGGGCCTGAACGTCCATCGCGGCCGTATCACCAACAAGGCCGTCGCCGACAGCCTCGGCCTTTCCTACCGGAATATCGCGGGACCGCTCGCCGCCTGAACATCCGACAGAATTTCACGACGGAAAATCGGCGGCCCTGACATGGATCCGGTCGGCGTGCAGCGACCAATCGCGGAGCGCCTGCGCCTCGCAGAATTTCTGCTTGGCGAGTTCCTTGGCGTGGTCCTCGCTCGAAGCGTCGACCTCCAGCGTGCCCTGGCAGACTTCAGTTTCCCGGCCGTTCTCGCCAAGCACGTCCTTCAGGAACCGAACGACATATCGTGACATGGAACCTCCTGACAGCCCCCAGCGAGCCCATGTAATTTCATCGCACGGAAAGGGTTTTGAGCGATATCAAAACCTGCCCCGCAACCCTGGCCGCGCCGTCCGTACCCGCGCCATCCCGGCCGTGGCGGATGCCAGGATTCCTGATTCAATCGGAACCGAAGCTCGGGATCATTGCAGCGTGATATCCGCCGCCTTGATGACGGCACCCCACCGATCGACCTCCTGCCGCATGTAGCTGGCGGCCTTGGCCGCGGAACCGCCGAAGGTCTCCGCGGACAATTTCCTGAGCCGGTCCTGGATTTCCGGCTGGCGCAGCGCTTCATTCACGTCGGCGTTGATCTTTTCCGTGATGCTTTTCGGCGTGGCCGGAGGAGCGGCGATCGCATACCAGGCCACGGCCTCGAAGCCCGGCAGGGTTTCGGCGATCGTCGGCACGTCCGGAAGCGACGGCAGGCGCTGGCTCGAGGCGACCGCGAGCAGCTTGAGATTGCCGGCCTCGACCAGCGGCAGGGATACACCGAGATTGTCGAACATCAGGTCGACGTCGCCCGCGAGCAGGCCCTGCAGCGCCGGCGCCGATCCCCGATAGGGGATCGAACGCATCTTCACCTTGGCCATCACCTGGAAAAGTTCCGCCGTGAGGTGGGAGGTGGTGCCGTTGCCCTGGGTGGCCGCCGTCACCTGATCGGGGTTGTTCTTGAGGTATTCGATCAGCTCGGGCACGCTTGAGGCCTTGATCTTCTTCGGGTTGACGATCAGCGCGTTCGGCACATGGGCCATCACGATGATGGGTTCGAATTTCGCGGGCTCGAAGCCGAGTTGCGGATAGAGATTCTGGTTGATCACCAGCGGCGGCGGCGGACAGGAAAGCAGCGTGTAACCATCGGGAGCCGCATGATAGACGAAGTCGGCGCCGATGTTTCCCGCAGCTCCGGTGCGGTTCTCGATGATCACCGGCTGGCCCCATTTGCGCGACAGCCAGTCGGCGACCAGCCGCGGCACCGCGTCGGCGGTGCCGCCGGCGGCAAAGGGCACGATGATCTTGACGGGCCGGTCCGGATAATCGTCGGCACGCGCCGGCGTGGCTGACGGCGCGGACAGCACGAACAAGAGCGCCAATGCGGCTGCGGTTCGGCCGACCAGAACCAAGAACTGAGTGTACGCGCCGGACATGAAATTCCTTCCCCGATTTTTCCACGGCTGGACCGTGCTTTGATGGCAAAATGCCTTGGTCTGTGGAAGAGTACAACCGCGCAACAGTTTTTTCTGCCGCCCGTGACAAGGAGTTGAATGGTGCAGTCCGGTCTGAATGTCGTGATCGTGGGAGGCGGTATCGGCGGCCTGTTCGCGGCCAATGCGCTCCTGGTCCACGGGATGCGGGTTGCGGTCTACGAGCAGGCGCCGGCGATCGGCGAGGTCGGCGCCGGCGTGTTTCTCACCCCCAACAGCGTGCGGCATCTGCAGCGGATCGGACTCGAACCATCCGTCGAAAAATGGGGCGCGCGCGTTGGGCACGGTTCCCACTACTTCCGGCATGACGGGGCGCCGATCGCGCCGGTCCAGGTGACGGACTCCGCAGGCTGGAATGCGACGTTCGGAATGCACCGCGCCGACCTGGTCGACATGCTCGCGGGCGCCCTGCCCCCCGGCACTGTTCACACCGGGCATCGCGCCACCGGTTTCGACCAGGACGGCAAGCTCGCGCGGGTGTCGTTTTCCAGCGGCGCTTCCGCCGAGGGCGACATCGTCATCGCCGCGGACGGCATCCACTCGGAGCTTCGGCCATACGTCTTCGCTGCGTCGCAGCCGGTGTTTTCAGGATCGGTCGCTTACCGGGGCCTGGTGGCGCATGAGCGCGTTCCGGACTGGCCGACCGACCGCTGGCAGATGTGGCTCGGCAAAGGCCGGCATTTCCTCGCCTTCCCGGTACGCGCCGGGAAGCTGATCAACTATGTCGGGTTCGTTCCGACCGACGAGGAGATGAAGGAATCCTGGTCGGCTCCCGGCGATCCCGAACTGCTGCGGCAGGCCTTTGCGGGATGGGATCCGCGCATCGCGCAGTTGCTGCGCGAAGTTACGATGACGTTCCGCTGGGCGCTCTACGATCGCGAGCCGCTGCCGGTCTGGACCAAACAGAGGCTGAGCCTGCTCGGCGACGCCGCCCATCCGATGCTTCCGCATCTCGGGCAAGGCGCCAATCAATCGATCGAAGACGGCATTGCGCTGGCGACCATCCTGGCGCGCGCGGACCGGGCCAGCGCGCCTGCCGCCCTGCTCGCTTACGAACAGCTGCGGCGCGAACGCGTGGCGCAGGTGCAGCGCGGCGCGCGCGAGAACGGGCTGCGCTACGATTCCGCCTATTCCGATCTGGGTGTCCGAGACGCCGAGATCACCGCGCACGCCGCCTTCCGCAAGCGGCTCTATGATCACGACGTGGTTCCGGACGCGCAGGCGATAGCAGCAGCGTTGGCGTAGTTGTTCAGTTTTGCCGGAAGAGCGATCTAGGCGCCGGCCGTCGGCAGACTGGCCGCGGCAATCGCGACGATCTCCGCGATACGGCGTCCGATCCGGGACGGTGTCGCACGCAGCAATGAACGCAGTTTTCGCATATCGCCGATTCCTTCCGCGCCGGCCGAAACAATCGTTCCGCGCAGAGCGCCTTGTGGAAGGATGGGACTGCCGGAGTTGCGTGTCGAGACGTCTGCAAAAATAGCAACGCGTGCATCGTCCGATCCGGACCCGACAGTGGATTTATTGCCGCGACGAAGCCCGCAACGGCGAAAATCTTCTCCCCCAGAAATTCCGGGTGCGCCAGCCGGTCGTCCATGCGCCGCAGCGGGGACTGCCAAGCCCTTATGCAGAAGCAGCACTCATCCCTGCATTTCTCCTTCTTCTGCTGCACCGCTGAAGCCTGCTGGATTTAGCGTGAAGGCGCGCCGGAATCTCGTGAAGAGATCTCAGCCAGAAAATTGGTCGGGCATAGGAAGCTGCCCACTCCAGTCGGCGCGCGCAGGAAGAAGCGTCATCTCTGACTCGCCGGGTCGGAAACGCTTTCTTTGGGATCACTCTTGAGTTGAGCCTTGCGTGCAGCGCACGCGACGTTGCGGCTGTCATATTGTTCGGTTATCGTGTCGGTCCTACAAAACTTCAATGACAATAAATAAAGCAGAGAGGGAGGACAAAACGATGCTTCATCGATCCTATCTCGTCGGCGCAGCCATGGGCCTGTTTGGCCTTGTCGCGCTCGCCGGCACGCCCGCGCTGGCGACGCCGTGCACAAATCTCCTGTCCTTGCAATTGCAGCACGCGACGATCACGTCGGCGACCGACAACACCACCGGGGTCTTCACCGCTCCTGGTTCGAGCCCGATAACAGGGCTTCCGCCGTTCTGCCGAGTCACCGCGACCCTCACACCTAGCTCGGATTCCAGCATCAAGATCGAGGTCTGGCTGCCCGAAAGCGGGTGGAACGGCCGATTCCTCGGCACGGGCGGCGGCGGATACCAGGGTACGTTCACCTACAGCGAGCTCGCCGCCGGAATCAGCGCCGGCTTTGCCGCGACCAATAGCGATCTCGGCACCGGGACATCGGGATGCAGCCCGCTCTTCTGCGGTTCAAACGGCAACATGGGCAATCCGCTTGCAACTGCGTTCGGCGATCCCTCGGCGCCGTCGACCGGCTTGTTCGGGCATCCCGAGCGGATCAAGGATTTCGGCTTCCGTGCGATCCACCTGATGACCGTGCAGGGCAAGGAAATCGGCAATGCGTTCTACGGGAAAAGGGCCCAGCGGGCCTATTTCGCCGGATGCTCCACCGGCGGCCAGAACGCCTTGATGGAAGCGCAGCGCTTCCCTGACGACTACGACGGCATCCTGGCCGGCGCGGCAGCCTTCAACCGCACACACCTGCATGCTGGCGCGGTTTTTGAGTGGCAGAACGCCCATGCGACCCCGGGCCGCTTCATCCAGCCCGGCCAGCTGACGCTGATCAACCAAGCCGTGCTGAAACAATGCGTCGGCCAGGACGGGGGCGCCAAGACCGACACGTTCCTGACCGATCCGCGGGACTGCCATTTTGACCCGAAGGTGCTGCAATGCACCGGCGGCAACCTGCCCCCGGCGTGCCTGACGCCGGAGCAGGTCACGACAATGCAAAATTACTACCGCGGCGCGATCGACCCGGTGATCCGGCAGGTCATCAATCCCGGCTACGAACGCGGCAACGAGACCGACAACGTCCTCGCGCTGGGGTTGACGTTGGAGGAGGGGCTTCCCGAGCCGGCGTTCGATGGCTTGTTCTACTGGGTGTTCGGCCCGAGCTTCGGCTATCCGGCGAGCGCGGTGAATTACGCCAATTTCGACTTCCACCGCGACATGGACAAAGTCGACGACCAGCTTGCCGCGGTGCTGAACGCCAACAGCACCGATCTCAGCGACTTCCGCGGGCACGGTGGCAAGCTTCTCATGTATCACGGCTGGGCCGATCCGCTCATCCCGTCACCGAGCAGCATCAACTACTTCAACGCGCTGGTGGCCAATGACGGCCATGGGTTCCAGCAGGCGAATTTCGGCGGGCATGACAACCCGGCACTGGAGCGGACCCAGAGCTACGCTCGACTCTTCATGGTGCCCGGGATGTACCACTGCTCGGGCGGGCCCGGACCCAACACCTTCGACGCCCTCACCCCGCTCGTGAATTGGGTGGAAAAAGGCGTGGCGCCGGAGACGATCACCGCCACCAAGTTCGTCAACGATACGCCGCCCGCGGTCCAGATGACCCGGCCGCTTTGTCTCTACCCCAAAGTCGCCAAGTACAATGGAAGCGGCAGCCCCAGCATCGCGGCGAATTTCACCTGCGTCGCTGACGAAAACGACTTCAACCAGACGCCGGGCCCCAAATACGGGCCGTGAAACTTGCGAAGCCGGCGAGCCTTGTGCTCGCCGGCGTCCTGCTTTCGCTTTTTGGCGATGCCGGTCCTCGTCCAACTATCCCGGCGCAAATCCAAACGTCCGCTCGAACCGCCTCGCATAGTCGCCCCAGACTTCCGGGTTGATGATGCGCGGCGGCCGCTTGCCGTCGAGCGCATCGAGCATCTGCTCGGCGGCGATCCGGCCCATGTTCTCCCGCGCTTCCTTCGTGACTCCAGCGGTATGCGGGCTTGCCAGCACGTTGTCGAATTGCAGCAAGGGATGGTCCGGCGG
>JBAUUA010001254.1:0-4940 GCA_049582465.1 Bradyrhizobium sp.
GCCTGGGTCTTGCCGATGGTGGCATAGGCGGAAGCCGGGCCGCTGAACGGATTGGTCTGGCCGATCTTGATCTCGGTATCGCTCGCCCCGGTGTCGTATTTCTTCTGCGCGTAAGCCGACGAAGCCGACAGCGCGATTGTGAGCGCGGTCGCGGTGGCCAGATGAAAAAAGCCATTCCTCATAGTGCTGCGTTCCCTCATGTCATGATTGTGCCGATGGTCTTGTCCGTCCGGTCTTTTTCGGACCGCGCGGATGCCATCGCTGCCTCGGATTGTGGGGGAAACGATGCCGCAATGCAAGATAACGCCGGGCCATAAGGTGAACGAAATTACGCCACCCAGAGCAGAATCAGGGCCAGTGCCGCGGGCGCGGCCTGCACGTAAAGAATCCGGCGGCTGACGGTTAACGCGCCATAGACACCGGCCACGATCACGCAGAGCAGAAAGAACGTCTTGATCTCCAAGGCGAAGGCGGGGACGCCCTGCAGCAGCCCCCAGACCAGACCGGCGGCGAGAAAGCCGTTATAGAGCCCTTGATTGGCCGCCAGCACCGCGGAGTCGGTCGCCTTCTCGATCGAATTGCGAAAGGTCTTCAGGCCGAGCGGCCTGGTCCAGAGAAACATCTCCAGCACCAGAAAATAGACATGCAGCGCGGCGACCAGCGCCACCAATGCGTTGGCAATTGCGTTCACGATGCTCTCCCCCTAAGACGCAGACAGAGAAGTCTGCATGACCATGCTAGCACGCGGCAGCGCAGGCGGTGGTTGTTTGCGGCGGCGGAGAGGGGGAGAATCATGACAGGCCATATCGATCCGACCAAGGAAGTGTTCGCCCAGTTTCGCGACAATAATCGCGAAGGCCCGATCCACATGCTCAATCTGGTCAGGCTGCTCGACCGCGCCGCCTATCCCGACGGGCGGAAGGCGACCGGTGCGGAAGCCTACGCGGCCTATGGCCGCGACAGCGGGCCGGTATTCATGCGTCTCGGCGGCAAGGTGGTCTGGCAGGGCCGGTTCGAACTGATGCTGATCGGACCGGCCGACGAACGCTGGGATCATTGCTTCATCGCCGAATATCCCAGCGTCGGCGCGTTCGTCGAAATGATCCGGGATCCCGTCTATCGCGAGGCCGTGAAGCATCGGCAGGCGGCGGTGAAGGACTCGCGGCTGATCCGGCTGGCGCCGCTCGCGCCCGGCAAGACGTTTGGCGAAATTCCGGGATAGACGCAGGTTCAAGGCCCGCTTGATGTTGACGTCCGAAAATCGCCAGACAAGCATCCCCGGATGGCCGATGCTTCCAGGATGGATATTGCCAGCAAGACATACGGGACCGTCAGCACGGACAGGCTGAAGGAGTTGACCGGCCTGGAATTTGTCCAGGGGCTGGTCGACGGCACGCTGCCCCTCAA
The DNA here is from genome assembly GCA_049582465.1 of Bradyrhizobium sp. Lineage (GTDB taxonomy): Bacteria > Pseudomonadota > Alphaproteobacteria > Rhizobiales > Xanthobacteraceae > Bradyrhizobium. The sequence goes on from JBAUUA010001254.1 coordinate 1,408, forward strand.
TACGATCGCCCGGACCTTGGGCTATGATGTGACGGAGGCGGTGAACGGGCGCGTCGTTGTCACTGCGGAACCGAGGGACATTCATCTCAATCCGGCCGGCACGGTGCACGGCGGCTTCGCGGCCACGCTGCTCGACAGTTGCATGGGCCTTGCCGTCCAGTCCACGCTCGAGAGGGGCGTCGGCCAGACCACGCTCGAGTTCAAGATTTCGCTGGTGCGGCCGATCGTCCCTGAAACGGGGGTAATCAAGGCGGAAGGCATTGTGCTGAGCCGGGGTCGGCGCGTCGGCACCGCCGAAGGGCGGATCACGGATGGCGGGGGACGGCTGCTCGCTCATGGCACGACCACGTGCCTGATATTTCCGGGTTGACGATGTCCGAAAACCGCGAGACAGGCGGCTGCCAGGGGTAGATGCTTCCACGATGGATATGGACCGCATTGCCTGCTACCGCGCGATTTCGACCCGCGATGCCCGCTTCGACGGCCGGCTTTTTGTCGGCGTCAAAACCACCGGCATCTACTGCCGACCGATCTGCCCGGCGCGCACGCCGAAATTCGAGAACACCTCGTTCTTTGCGTCCGCGGCGGCGGCCCAGGAAGCCGGCTTCCGCCCATGCCTGCGCTGTCGCCCGGAGACCTCTCCCGATCTCGCGTTCTGGCGCGGCACCAGCAACACCGTGTCTCGCGCGCTCGCCCTGATCGAAGCCGGCGGTCTCGATGAGGCCGATGTCGAAGGGCTTGCCAATCGGCTCGGTGTCGGCGCGCGCCAGTTGCGGCGGCTGTTTCACCAGCATGTCGGCGCTTCCCCGATCGCCGTGGCGCAGACGCGGCGGATCCTGCTCGCCAAGCAATTGATCCACGAGACCTCGCTGCCGATGGCCGAGGTCGCGCTGGCTTCCGGCTTCAACAGCGTTCGCCGCTTCAACGAAACCTTTTCGCAGATGTTCGGACGTCCGCCGGCGACATTGCGGCGGGCCCGCGACCAGACCAGGCGCGAAGCCGGCGCGTTGTCGATCCGTCTCGCCTATCGGCCGCCTTACGACTGGGAGGCGATGCTGTCGTTTCTGGGCCAGCGCGCCATTCCCGGCGTCGAGGTCATCTCGGGCACCACGTACCGGCGCACGATTGCGATCGGCGGCCATGTTGGCGTGATCGGCGTGGCTCCGGCGGACAAGAACCGGGTCGATGTCTCGCTGCGGTTTCCGGATATGGCGGCGCTGCCCCAGATCATCGCGCGGGTGCGGCGCGTATTCGATCTTGCCGCCGATCCCGACACGATCGGCGCGCATCTTGCGCTCGATCCGGTGCTGGCGCCGCTCGTCAGGGCGCGGCCGGGTCTGCGTGTTCCCGGCGCCTGGGACGGTTTCGAGCTCGCGGTGCGCGCGATCTTCGGCCAGCAAGTCACCGTCCCGGCCGCAACCCGATTGCTCGGCAGGCTGGTCGAGGTCCACGGCACGGCGCTTCCCGCGACGATCGGGCAGGCTGAGGGCCTCAGCCATTTGTTCCCGTCGCCCGTGCGCTTGGCCAAGGCCAATCTCACCACGCTCGGCATGCCGAACGCGCGGGCGATGGCGGTGACGTCGCTGGCACAGGCTATTTCCGCCGATCCCATGATCTTCAGCCGAAGCGCGAGCTTGGAAGAGACGATAGCGAAATTGCGGGCGCTGCCGGGGATCGGCGAATGGACCGCGCAATACATCGCGATGCGCGAGCTGCGCGAACCCGATGCCTTCCCGGCCGCCGACGTCGGCCTGATGCGCGCGATGGCGGGCGGCGACGGCAGGCGTTCGTCGCCTTCCGAACTGCAGGCGCGGGCCGAGTCCTGGCGGCCATGGCGCGCCTACGCGGCGTTGCATCTGTGGGCCGCGGGATCCCATCGCGCCGCTTCGACACGGAGGAGACATGAGCGCGAAGCCGCCTGAAACATTCGGTCTCGACCGGTTGCAAACGCCGATCGGCGCCGCCTTGCTCGTCACCGACGCTGATGGTGCGCTCTGCGCGCTGGACTGGGAAGATTACGAGCCGCGCATGCGGCAATTGCTGCGGCTGCAGCACGGCCAGTCGGTGCTCAAGGAAGCGCGGGCTCCGGCCGAACTCCGGGCCGCGCTGTCGGCTTATTTCGCGGGCGAGTTCGCTTCCCTCGATACCATCAAGTGGCGCATCGCCGGCACGGCATTCCAGCGCAAGGTCTGGACTGCGCTGCGGACAATTCCAGTGGGCACCACGACAAGCTACGGCGCGCTGGCGGCCCGGCTCGCCATGCCGCAGGCGGTGCGCGCGGTCGGCCACGCCAACGGCTCGAATCCCATCAGCATCGTCGTACCCTGTCACCGCGTGATCGGCGCCAACGGCGCGCTGACCGGCTATGGCGGCGGACTGCATCGCAAGCGATGGCTGCTCGAGCATGAAGGCGTGGTGCTGAAGACGGCAAGCCGCGCGGCCTAACCACCGATGTCCATATGGCGCAAGCTGGAGCGGCATCTGCTGTCACAACAAATATTCGTGGTTATGGGTCCCCGCTTTCGCGGGGACGACGATTTGTTGTTGTGTCGGGACTCCGGCTCTCTCCAACAAACCAAAAACGTCAGGTCCGTAAATCGCCAGACGGACGCCGACGATGCCCTTAAGCGTCTCCATCACACCCAAGCATGGAGACGATCGATGACGGACGCGGAAATCCAGGATTTTGTAACGCGGTTTGCGGCCGCATGGGCGGCGCGAGACGGCAATGCCTTTCTCGATCTGTGGCACGCCGAAGGCTTGCTGCACACCCCGATGGTGGGGAGAACGGTCAAGGGAAGCGAGCTCGATCGCCTGCTGGAAGTGCAGACCGCCGCCGCGCCCGATTTCGTCTGGCAATTGCTGGACTGGACCTCGCGTGGCGATGTGGTGATCGTCGAGTGGCAGACCAGCCGCATCGTCAACGGCAAACGGTACGACTGGCGCGGCGTCGACAAGTTCCGCATCCGGGAAGGCAAAGTGATCGAGGAACGGGTCTATTGCGACACCGCGCCCCTGCGCGCGCTGCGCAGCGGCGAGACGCTGGAGCCGATCACCAGATTCTGAGAGGCATGACCTGCCTGCCCTTCGGCAGGCCGCTCACGCGGCCGGCTGCGCCACCGCCGAATCGTTGGCGAGCAGGTGGACCAGCGCGCTCTTGATCGCGGCCTGCCGCGTCGGCGCGTTGATCTGCGCGCCCAGCAGATCAGTGACGTAGAACACGTCGCGGGCGCGCTCGCCGAAGGTCGCGACATGGGCCGAGGCGATATTGAGGTTGAGCTTCGAGATCGCGGTGGTCAGTTCGTATAACAGGCCGGGCCGGTCGAGGCCGGACACCTCGATCACGGTGTAGCGGTCCGACCACTGGTTGTTGATGATGACTTCCGGTTCGACCACGAAGGGGCGCATCTTGCGTCCGGCGGCGCGGCGCGCCACCACTTCGGGCAGCCGCAGCTTGCCTTCCAGCACATCCTCGATCATCTCGCCGATTCGCGTCGCGCGCCTTCCCTCGTCCTCGTCGCGGTCGTATTCCC
>JBAUUA010001255.1:0-7429 GCA_049582465.1 Bradyrhizobium sp.
GTCGTGAACAGCGGCGGAATCTCGATGACCGACACCAGATAGCCATTCGCAATTCCGATCCCGATCGACAAGAAAAGGCCGAAACCGAGCGCAAGGAACGGCGGCCAGCCGTTGTTGATCATGGTGACGGCGATGGCGCTGGAACAGGCGAGCGAGGCGATCTGCGAGAGGTCAATTCCGCGCCCGATCACGACCACCGCCATGCCGAGCCCCAGGATTCCCAGGATGGAAATGCTGCGGGCGAGCGTGAACAGATTCCCGAGCGTGATGAAGCCCGGCAGCACGACACTTAGAACAAGGAAGAGAGCCAACGTCACGCCGAGCACAATCGTCGACTGGCTTGGCTTGTAGCCGCTACGCCGCGGGTTGTCGGCTATCGTTTCGCTCGACACGTCTACTCTCCCTCACCGACGAATGCGCGCATTTCGACGGCGTTAGTCCCATTTTGCAGGTCCGGCGGCTGGCTTTGATAACGGCCCATCGCTGGGCCGTTCGGTACCGACGGTCGACAAAACAAATGCAGTTGTTTGTTGCATCTTATTTGTTATAACAGATTTATGCACGAGGTTCCCGGCATGTCAACGACGATGACGGACGCGCTGTCGACCGATGGTGAGGCCGGCTCAGGCCAGTTCGGCCGGCAGATCACCAAGGAAAGCGTGAGCCAACAGGCTTACGTCGCCATTCGCAATTCATTGATGCGAAGCCGGCTGAAGCCGGGACAAAAGCTCGTCGCGCGACAGGTCGCCGACGAACTCGGAATCAGTGTCACCCCGGTCAGGGAATCGCTGCTGCGCCTGGTTTCGGAGCATGCGCTGATGCTCGACGAACGCGGAACGGTCGTCGTTCCCGTGCTCACGCTGGAGCGGTGCATCGAAATTCGCGATCTGCGCATGCTGATCGAAGGTGAAGGTGCTGCGCGCGCGGCAGCCCTTGTAACCGAGCCGGAGATCGAAAACCTGCTGGCGATTCACGATCGCTACGTGCAGACCGAGACCGACAGGAATTTTGCCGCGGCCCTCGCGGAGAACGAAAATTTTCATTTTGGCGTCTGCCGTCTCGCCAGATCGCCCACGCTGTTTCGCGTGGTCGAAAATCTGTGGATGCAGTTCGGACCGATCCTTTCGTACCTTTATGACGCGCAGGCGCGGCCCTTTCACGGCCAGAAGCATGGTCATATCCGGGTCATCGAGGCGTTCCGGAAGCGCGATCCCGAGCTGGCCCGCAAGGCCATCAGCCAGGACATTCTCATCGGCGGCAAGACCCTTCTGGAAAAGCTCAAGGCGTGAGCCCGAACGGCTGCCGCAAGGAAAAAACAAGGCGGATGGTCGACCGTGTCGAATGATCTCTGGGGCAACGACGGATTGGGCGGGTCGCTTCGACGCGAGCAGCACTACGACGGCCGATCGATGCTGTGCTATTCGGAGCGTCCCACTACCCTTGCCGCGATGCTGTCCGATATCGTGCGCCGCTTTCCCGAGCGGCCGGCCATCGTCGAGGATCACGCGATCACTTACCGCGAACTCGACGGGCTCACCCGAACCATCGCAGCCGGGCTGTCCGATTGCGGTATCGCGCGTGGCGATCGGGTGGCGCTGTTCCTCGGCAATTGTTGGGAATTCCTCGCTTGCGTCTTCGCGTGCAATCGTATCGGCGCCATCCTGGTTCCGATCGGCACGCGGCAGCGGCAGGCCGAACTTGAATTCCTGCTGAACGACAGCGGCGCCAAGGTCCTGATCTTCGAATCGGATCTGGCAGATGCGATTCCGCCGCGAAGCGCGCTTCCCGCGCTCGCGCACTTGTTTTCCGTTCGCGGAACGGCGAGCGGCGCGCGGCTATTCGACGAGCTTCTCACCGCGCAGACGCAAGCGCTTCCTTCGGCACATATCTCCGAGGAAGATGTCGCCGTCATCCTCTATACCTCGGGAACCACAGGGCGGCCGAAAGGCGCGCAATTGACCCACCTCGGAATCATTCATTCCGCCCTCACCTTCGCCCGCTGTCATGGCTTGACCGAGACCGATCGGGGACTGGTCGCGGTCCCGCTGTCGCATGTGACGGGACTGGTTGGGGTTGCACTGTCGACGATGATCGTCGGAGGCTGCGTGGTGCTGATGCGCCAAGCATACAAAACCCCGGATTTCCTGGCGCTGGCGAGCCGCGAGAAGATCACCTATTCGATTCTCGTTCCGACCATCTACACGCTCTGCGCGATGCATCCGGAACTTGAGTCCTGCGATCTGTCATCCTGGCGGATCGGATGTTTCGGCGGCGCGCCGATGCCGGTAGCGACGATCGAACTGCTGGCCGAAAAGCTGCCGCACCTGCAACTCTTGAACGCTTATGGCGCCACCGAGACCACATCGCCTTCCACCGTAATGCCGCGAACGCAATGGCGCGATCATATCGACAGCGTCGGGGTGACGGTTCCCTGCGGCCGGATCAAGGTGGTCGATGATGACGGACGAGAGGTGCCGACGGGTATGCCGGGCGAGCTCTGGATCGCCGGTCCAATGGTGGTGCCGGGTTATTGGCGGCGTCCTGAAGCCAATGCGAGCGAGTTTGTCGATGGCTTCTGGCGCTCGGGCGATATTGGATCGATGGACGCGGATGGCTTCGTGCGCATATTCGACCGCAAGAAAGACATGATCAATCGCGGCGGCTTCAAGATTTTCAGTGCCGAGGTCGAGAACGTCATTAGCAGCGTCGAGGGCGTTCTCGAATGCGCGATCATCGGCCGCGCCGACCCCGTCCTTGGAGAACGCGTTCATGCTATCGTGGTCACTGCCGAGCAAAGCACTGTGACCGCGGATAGCGTTCGTGCGTTCTGCGCCGATCGCCTGTCCGACTACAAGGTACCGGAGACCGTCACACTGCAAACCCTTCCATTGCCCCGCAACGCCAACGGAAAGGTCCAGAAGCCAAAATTGCGCGAGAGCTAGGCGAACAAAAGCGCATCTGCATCGTCCCGGACCTGCCTACCGGTTCCGCAAAGAGCCAAGATGGTTCAACGTCCGCTTGGCGCCACAGCAGTCATCCCGCCTCAAGCCGCGAGACCAAATTAGATGCTCCAACGCAGCGCTGCGGTGTGCACCGGGGCATCCCACAAGGTCTTTGCCTGGCCGTCGAGCACCGAGACGGTGATGGAGACACCCGCCATGTCGAGGGACGTGACGTAAGACCCCGTCAGGAAACGCGTCGCCTTGATCCCCGCGCCGTCCAGAATCCGCTTGGCGCTGTTGACCATCAGATAGAGTTCAATCAGGGGCGTCGCGCCGAAGCCGTTGACGAGAAGCAGCACTTCGCTACCCTTGCTCGGCTCAAGATCCTTCAGGATCGCATCGAGCAGCTCGGCGGCGATCGCATCGGCGGAAGCCAGCGGCACTCGGCGCCGGCCGGGCTCGCCGTGAATGCCGACGCCCATTTCCATTTCGTCATCCGCCAAAGTGAAATTCGGCCTTCCTGCCGCCGGCACGGTGCACGGCAACAGCGCCACGCCCATCGAGCGGGTGCGCCGGTTGACCTCATCGCCGAGCCCCTTGAGAGCGGCAAGCGGCATTCCGGTCTCGGCCGCGGCGCCAACCATCTTTTCCACAATCAACGTGCCCGCGACGCCGCGACGACCAGTCGTGTAGGTCGACTTCTCGACCGCCACGTCGTCGTTGGTTACCACAGTCGCAACTTCCCGGCCGGCCATCTCGGCGGCCATGGTGAAATTCATCACATCGCCTTCGTAGTTCTTGACGATGAAGAGCACGCCCGCGCCGGTGTCGACCGCTTCCGCGGCCTCGATCATCTGGTCCGGCGTCGGCGAGGTGAAGACCTGGCCGGGGCACGCCGCGTCCAGCATGCCGAGGCCGACATAGCCCGCATGCAGCGGTTCATGTCCGGACCCGCCGCCCGAAATCAGCGCGACCTTGCCCGGCTTCAAAGTGCGGCGCCGCACGAATTTGCGCTCGGCACCGAGCTGCAGGATGTCCGCGTGCGCGGCCGCGAGGCCATCGAGACTTTCCTCGAGCACCGTATCGGTGCTGTTGATCAGCTTCTTCATAACGTCCTCCGCTGGCTTTTTTGTCTTGCAGTCCGGATCAAGCCGTCAGCCCACACTCTCGGCGTAGCGCGCGAGCCGCGCCGCAAAATCGACGAGGAGCTGTTCGAGCGCCCGGTTCTTCTTGTCGTCGCCGAGGTCGGGCACCGTCACCGTGAGGGTGCGCGTGCGCGCATCGCGGTGCGGCGCGCGCAGCCGGCCGGGATGCGCGCGTCCATAGGCTTCGATGAACGCCGCCCGCTCGGCGCCGGACAGGTGGCAGACTTCGAAGATGATCGCGACATGCTTCGCCGGGATCGGCACCAGATACGCCGGATTGGTGATCTGGGTGACGAAGGAGCGGTTCTTGCCGAGCGCCGCTGCCAGCTTCAGCCGCGTTCCGGACGGCCGGTTGTCGAGCACCCGCCGCAGGATGAGCTTGTAGCCGGCGACATTGCTGTCGCCAGGCCCGCGCGTAGCCTCGCCCACATCGTCCTTCATGATTCCACCATTGCGATTGCAGCCTTGAGCCGGGCGACCGCGATCGGCGACACCGAGAGCGTCGTCAGCCCGGTGGCGAGCAGCGCCGTCGTCAGGCGCGTATCGGCCCCGGCGTCGCCGCAGAGCGAGACCTCGACGCCGCGCTGGCGTCCAGCCTCGACGGTGTTGGCGATCAGCGCCAGCACCGCCGGATTTCCGGTATCGTTGAGGTCGGCGACGGCGCCGATGTCGCGCGCCGCAGCCATCGTATACTGGGTCAGGTCGTTCGAGCCGATGGAGTAGAAGGCCGCATCGAAATCCTCGGCGCGGAGCGCTGCCGCCGGAACCTCGACCATGATGCCGAGCGGCGGGCGGGCGCAGGCGATCCCTTTCGCCTTGAGGCCAGCGAACTCTTCATCGAGCATGACCGCGGCACGGTCGAGTTCCGACGGGACGGTTATCATCGGCAACATCACCTTCAGCGTGCCGTGCACGGCCGCGCGGGACAGTGCCCGCAATTGCACGCGAAACACCTCCGGCCGCGCCAGCGAGAGGCGGATGCCGCGCAGGCCAAGAAACGGATTGCTCTCGCCGTCGACGGTCAAACCTTTGATCGGCTTGTCGCCGCCGGCATCGAGGGTGCGGATCGTCACCGGCCTTCCCTCGGCCCAGTCGAGAATCCGCCGGTAGACCGCATATTGGGTGTCCTCGTCCGGCAGGCCATGGGACGCCTCGAACAGAAATTCCGTGCGCACCAGTCCGATGCCGTCGCAGAAGGCGGGATCGAGGCCCGCGAGATCTTCCGGCGCGGCGACGTTGAGAAGGACGGTAATTCGCCGGCCGTCTGCCGTGCAGGCGGGTTCAGCGCGGCCGGCGTCGGCGACAGCCCGCGCGGCGTTGGCGGCCGCCATGCGGTGCTCGAACAGGCGGCGCGTTTCAGGCTCGGGGTCGAAGATCACGGTGCCGGCATCGCCATCGACGAGCGCCAATGAAGGCGGCCGCCCGTTCCACGACAACGGGCCGAGCCCGACCACCATGGGCGCTCCGCGCGCGCGTGCCAGCATCGCGACATGCGACGAAGGCGAGCCCGCGGCCAGCGCGATGGCCCCGCCGCCGGTCCAGTCGGCGGCAAGAAAGGTGGTGGGGGAGATATCATCACCGGCGACGATCGAACCGCCGGTAATCTTCGCAGGCGTGTCCGCGCCGCTCAGGCGCGCGAGCACCCGGTCGCGGATATCGGCCAGATCCGCGGCCCGCCCGCGGAAATACTCATCTTCCGCGGCGCGATAGCCCGAGATCTCGGCGTCGAGCGCCGAACGCCAGGCATGGTCGGCGGCAACCCCCACCGAGATGGCGTCGTAGGCCCCCTCGGCCAGCGCATCGTCTTCCAGCATCGCGACCTGGAATTCCAGAATATCCGCTGCCTCGCCCTGAACCGTCGCGATCAGTTCGGCGATCTGCGCTGTCGCCGCCTCGATCGCCGCCTGCAACGCGGCCGCCTCCTGCGCGGGATCGCCGATCGCCGTCCGGCTCGCAACGGCGCCCGTCAGCACGGTGACCGGCCCGATGGCGAGGCCAGGCGAAGCGGGACGACCGGTGAGGAGAATCTCGGCCACCGCCTCACGCCTCGCCGAAACCGTCATGCACCAGCGCCAGCATGGCGGCGAGCGCCGCCTCGCCGTCGGAGCCGGTGACGCGGAAATGCAGGCGCGCGCCCTGCGGCGCCTTCACGCGCATCACCTTCACCGGGCTCTTGGCGTCGGTCCAGGGTCCGTCCGCCGCAAGCGCAAACTCGATCTTGGCGGCAAAACCCTTCGCGCACTGCGTGAGCTTGACCGAAGGCCGCGCATGCAGACCGACCGGATTGACGAGAACCGCCGAGGCCGTCAGCGGCGCGAACGTTTCAGCCGCGCGGCCGGCGTTGACATCATGCATAGAATTCCTCCGCGCTACGCTTGACGGCGGCGAGCGGCGAGCCGCCTGACGATTCGGTCGCGGCGATCACGGCGCCCTCGACCACCGGGGCATTGCAGACCACGACGCGTGCGCGTCGATCTTCGGCCAGCATCTCCACCGCCATCTCGGAATTGGTCTCCGCCCCGCCAAGATCGACCAGGATCGCCACGCCGGCCGGCGACCAGGCCGTCTCGATCGCCTCGAGGATTCCAGCAACATTCGTGCCGAGCCCTCCATCGATATCGCCGCCGGTCCAGGCAAGCGGCACGGCGTTGCCGACCATCTGACGCACCATGTCGGCCGCGCCCTCCGCGATTTTGGGGGAATGTGAAACGATGACGATTCCGACATTGCCGGAATTTGAACTGTTCATGTATTTGCCTCAAGTTCCAGTGTCGCAACCGCCGCGCCGATCAAGAGGGACACCGAGCGCGAGCCCGGGTCCATATGACCGATCGAACGTTCGCCGAGAAAGGACGCGCGGCCGCGGATCGCGAGCATGGGCGTGGTGCGATCGGCGGCTTGCGCCGCCTCCGTCGCGATCGCCCTGGCATCGCCGCCATCAGCCAGTACGGCTTGTACCGGCACCAGCACATCCAGCAAGGTCTTCTGCCCTGCGTCCGAGCGGCCGCGCGCCTTGACGGCACCGATCGCCTTGTCCGTCGCCGCGACGAGATCGGCGCGCGCCGGCTGCTCCGGAAGTGCCTTGCCGAGTTCCATGAAGAACGTGCCGACCAGCGGCCCCGAGGCGCCGCCGACCTTCATCACCAGCGTCATCCCGATCGCCTTCAGCATTTCCGGCAGCGATTTGTCCGCAAGGCCGGGCAGCGTCGCCAGCACCGCCTCGAAGCCGCGCTTCATGTTCAGCCCGTGGTCGCCGTCGCCGATCGCCTGGTCGAGGCCGGTCAGTTCGTCGGCGTGCTCGATCATCGATCCCGCCAGCGCCCGCACCAGTTTTTCCCTGGC